>JAUUYW010000186.1 GCA_030590265.1 Candidatus Krumholzibacteriia bacterium | reverse complement strand
TGACTTTTCTGGTTTTTATATTTTTTTTTGAGGCCACTTGGAGTAGGATAGCCTAGGGATTAGACATATGAGGAAGTATTACATGATCTAGACCATTGATCTGTTCGGTGTTGGGGTGTTTGCCATCTCGGGTGCTCTTGTGGCCGGCCGCAAGCAAATGGATCTCTTTGGCGTGGTGGTACTGGCAATTATTACGGGCATCGGTGGTGGTACTTTACGCGACTTGCTGCTGGGAGTGCCTGTGTTTTGGGTTCACCAGCCTATTTATGTGCTCGTTGGTACGGGTGCAGCCCTGGCCACAGCGGCCTTGGCCCGCTTCTGGACCATCGGCCGCCTTCCGTTGCTTCTGGCAGATGCCGTTGGACTGGCTTTTTTCTGTGTACTGGGCGCCGCCAAAGCGCTACAAGCCGGAGCGAGTCCGGGTATTGTCACCCTGATGGGTGTAATGACCGGGATCGTCGGTGGTGTCATTCGGGATATCCTGTCCGGCGAGGTTCCCTTGGTCCTGCGCCACGACCTATATGCCACCTGCGCCGTGCTGGGTGCCGGCATTTTTGAAATCCTGATAGCCATTGACGCGCCCTTCAAAGTAGCGGTTTGGGCCGGTTTGTTATCTGCACTGGTTCTTCGGTTAGCTGCTATTCGCTGGCACCTGGGGTTGCCGGTGGTTTCTTTTGGCGCCGGGAATAATCAGGAATCCTAATCTTCAAACTCGGAGGTTCCAGTGACTGAATCAAATAGTGCAACTCCAAAAGAGGGATTTGACGCTGAAAGCCCAGGTTGCACCAAAATGATTAACAAAGAAGGAATACCAATGAAAATGATCATTTCCAAATTGCGACACTTGTGACCGGGGCTCTGTTGGCATGGGTAATCGGCGCCGAACCAGCCGTTGCGGGAGAGGATACGACCTTTAATTTCTACGGCTACGTGAAAGCCGACGCGATTTTCGATTTCAAACGCATTAACCCGGAGTGGAATTCGACCCTGAGACCATCCCAGATTCCGATTCCCGATCCGGATGAAGTATCCCAGTTTTACGAAGATGGGGAGATGATTTTCAGCGTAAAATCCACCCGGCTGGGTACGGACATCATCCAGAAAACCTCCAGCCATGACATCATCGGCAAGGTGGAATTCGATTTTTACGGCACGGGAACCAACACCGGGCATTTCCTGCCCAGGCTACGACATGCTTCCATCACCTATGGGCAAATTCTGGTGGGGCAGGCCTGGAGCCTGTTTTCCGCCCCCGATGCTTTTCCCCTGCAGCTTGATTTCTGGGGCCCCAACGGCCTGATGCTCTCCCGGCGTCCCCAGATCCGCTGGACACCCGTCAACAATGACGGCGGTTCCTTCGCCGTCGCCCTCGAAAAACCCGGAGCCGGTGTGGATGCAGGTAAGGGATCTTCCATCGACCCCCAGTTTAATGCGCGTGCGCGCAGCATTATCCCGGACATCTCGGCCATGTACAGATTCAAGGGCGACTGGGGATTTGTCCAGATTGCCGGTCTGGCCCGGGACTTGGGGTATGAAGGCAACACCTCCACCGAAGGTTTCAGCGGCTCGAAAATAGGGGGCGGGGGAAATCTTCACGGTCGCATAAATACCGGAGCCCGCAATGGTCTCCTGTTCCAGATCGCATCCGGCGTGGGCATTGCGAATTATGGCAATGACGGGGGCTTTGACATCTCCGGGGACGACCAGGGCAACGCCAAGGCTTTGGGTTTCACCGGCTGGTCTTTGGGTTACGACGCCTGGTGGAATGACATGTGGACCACTACGATCGTCTTTAGCCAAGCCATCCAGGAAATAGCGATGGCCAGCTGGGCGACGCCTTTAAGACCGGTTCCTATGCGGCCCTCAACCTGGTCTACCATCCCCAGGACCAATTGCTGTACGGCCTGGAATTCCTCTAGGGTGAGTTGGAGGCCAAAGACGGACGAAACAACGACGATTATCGGGTCCAATTCTCTGCAAAAAACTCATTTTAACGCACGAAGGCCGGACTTCGGCCAAGGAGGGAAGTCGTATGAATAAAACCTACAAATGGGCGATCACCCTGGTTGTCTGCCTGACGATGGTAATGCTGGCACCGGTCCATGACTCCAGAGCTGATGAGCCAGACACCTACACAGGTGTCTGGACAGCCAATGGCAATTGGCAGCCCCTGGAATTCGGCCCCGACCGAGAGGTGTTCACCTTTCATCTGAAAGGGCATGTCAACCTGAAGGGCGAGTTGGGTGAGGAGACCGACTACTGGTCGGAAATCGCCGGTATCTGGGATTCCCAAACCGGTGGCACCGCCCGTTGTTCCTGGCGGGATACCGGAGGGCGTGGCACAGCCTACGCCATCCTCGAAGGCCGCCTGCTGGACAAGGATGTGGTCATGGTTGGGGAGTTTGTCGGCGGGACCGGAGAGCTGGCAGGGCTGAGCGGCCGCTTCACATTCAATTGGTCCCAGGTCATCCTGAACGAGGAAACCTTGGCCATCTCGGCTTTTACCAAAAACCTTAGTGGAAATTTTCGCTTGCCCTGAGGGGCAACGATGGGAGCTAAAAAATGTGGATTATTGAATTATTGGTCGTCCTGATCTTTATCTGGTTGGGTGCCCGTATCGGCAGTATCGGCATTGGTTTTGCCGGTGGTGCAGGTGTCCTGGTGCTTGGCCTTGTGTTCGGGTTGCCACCGGGAGATATCCCCACCGACGTCATTCTTATCATCATGGCCGTGATCTCGGCGATCGCCGCCATGCAAGTGGCGGGCGGACTGGACTACATGGTGGAGATCGCAGAGAAAATCCTGCGCAAGAACCCCAAACACATCACGTTCCTGGCTCCCGTGGTGACTTACACCATGACCCTTTTGGCAGGCACCGGCCACACGGCTTTTTCGACCCTGCCGGTGATCGCCGAAGTGGCTAAGGAAAATGGCATTCGACCATCGCGGCCCTTGTCCATCGCCACTGTGGCTTCCCAGGTGGCCATCACCGCCTCGCCCATTTCGGCGGCGGTGGTTTTTTTCAGCAGCATCCTCGAACCCCATGGCGTGGGCTATCTGCAGTTGCTGGCCATCAGCATTCCCAGCAGTTTTGCCGCCTGCATGCTGGGAGCCATAGTGGCCAATGTCCTCGGCAAGGAACTCAAGGATGACCCTGTTTACCAGGAACGCCTGGCTCAGGGACTGGTGGCCGAACCCAAAGGTATGCAGAAACGGGACATCAAACCTGCAGCCAAAAAATCCGTTCTGATTTTCCTGGCCGGCCTCGTGATGGTGGTGGGATATGCCACGGCCATCAGCGACAATGTGGGCCTGATTGCCGATCCGATTCTTTCCCGGGATGCCGCCATCAAGACTATCATGCTTACGGTGGCCATGCTGATCATCCTGCTCTGCAAGGAGACTGCCGGCAAGGTGCTGGATGCTCCCACATTCAAGTCGGGAATGAGCGCCTGTATCTGTGTTCTGGGTGTGGCATGGTTGGGTACGACCTTCGTATCGGCCCATATGGAAGAGATCCAGATGCTGGCGGGCAACGTGCTTGAGGTCAAACCATGGACCTTGGCCATCGGACTCTTTGTTGCTTACATGCTGCTTTATTCCCAAGCGGCCACCACCCGGGCCCTGATGCCGGCGGCTCTTGCCATGGGAGTCAGTCCACTGGCGGCGGTAGGTGCTTTCGCCGCCGTGAGTGCTTTGTTTGTCCTGCCCACTTATCCGACCCTGATTGCCGCGGTCGAGTTTGACGATACCGGTTCAACCCGGATCGGGAAGTATGTCTTTGACCATCCCTTTATTATCCCTGGAGTCGTCACCATCACCTTGTCGGTGGTGTTCGCCTTTGCACTTGGAACCTTGATAATCTGACGCGAAAGCGTTTGGAGGTATATGAAATGAGCAAGTATGAATCGAGCATGGAGAGGCTGGCAAAAAATGTCGGCGCCTCCCTGGAGGAAATAAAGGACTTCTTCCAACGCGGAGAAGACAAGACCTATGCACCGGAAGACTGGCTATTCCGCGAGTCGACACCCCGGCAATGGGCCGGAGTGGTCCTCGAGGGGGAAGTGAAAATTGTCCGGGGTTTGCACGGCTCCACCCGTCATCTGTCCGTGATAAAACCGGGGGCCTTGATTGCCGAAAGTGCCTTCCTGGAAAACCAGGCGCACAGTAACAGCGCCTTCACCCGCACCGGGGCCACAGTCTGGCAGATTTCGATAGACCAGATCCAGGCCTTCCGTGAGGAAAAACCAGAACTCTTCTATCGAATCCTGGGAAGGGTTGCGGCAGGAATCAGTGAACGCCTGCGGATCCTGTCGGATATCCCGGACACCGATGGCACGGCTCCCGAACTGGGAGCAACGCGGCTGGAACATGACAGTCTGGGTGAAAGGGAAGTTCCTGCCACCGCCTATTACGGGGTGCAGACGGTGCGGGCCATGGAGAATTTCCCCATCAGTGGGATCTACGTGAAAAATTTTGAGCACCTGATCGAGGGTCTCGCCTTCGTGAAAAAAGCCGCGGCCCTGGCCAACCACGAACTCGGAAGTCTGGAAAAGGATCAGGCCGACGCCCTGGTGGCCGCCTGCGACGAATTACTGGATGGAAAACTCCACGACAACTTCACCGTAGATATGTTCCAGGGCGGAGCTGGCACCTCCACCAACATGAACGTCAATGAAATCATCAGCAACCGCGGGCTGGAGATCATGGGCCACCAGAAGGGCCAGTACGACTACCTGCATCCCAATGATCACGCCAATTGCTCCCAGTCCACAAACGATGCCTATCCCACGGCTATCAAGCTGGGAGTGTTGTTGTCGTTGAAGGATCTGCAGGGTGCCATGGGTGAACTGCGGGATGGACTCAACGCCAAGGCGGACGAATTTGCTGATGTGCTCAAGATGGGACGCACTGAAAACCAGGACGCAGTACCCATGACCCTGGGTCAGGAATTCAGCGCCTACGGTATCATGATTGAGAGCGCCATGAAGGCACTGGAACGCAACAGCGAAGAGTTTTACAGCATTAATATGGGTGCTACGGCCATCGGCACAGGAATCAACAGTCCGGCTGGATATGCCAACCTGGTCACCAAAAAGCTGGCTGAAGTCAGTGGCTTCCCTCTGAAACGCGCCGCCAATCTGGTGGAGGCGACCCAGAATGCGGGGGTCTTTTCCCAGATGTCAGCCACGCTGAAACGGTCGGCGGTGCAGATTTCCAAGATCTGCAACGATTTGCGTTGGATGTCTTCGGGTCCTCGCTGCGGGCTGAACGAAATCAACCTACCCCCCATGCAGCCGGGTTCTTCGATTATGCCCGGCAAGGTCAATCCGGTGATCCCGGAATTGGTCAACCAGGTCTGTTACCAGGTTATCGGATACGACCAGGTGGTGTCCATGGCGGCCGAGGCGAGCGAGTTGGAACTCTGCATGGCCGAGCCGGTCATCGCCTACGATCTGTTGCACGGTATGATGATTCTGCGAAATGCCTGCGTGACCCTGACTTCACGGTGCATCAATGGCATCGAAGCCAACCGCGACGTATGCCGTGGTTATGTGGAGAACAGCATTGGTCTGGTGACGGCTTTGGTGCCGGTCATTGGCTACGAGAAATCGGCAGCCATCGCCAAGGAGGCGCTCAAAACCGGTGGCTCGGTCTACAAACTGGTTCTGGAGAAGGAGTGGCTCAGCCAGAATGAGTTGGATGAACTGCTCAAACCGGAAAACATGACCGATCCGCGGGAAATACCCGAATAGGTTGTGGGTCAGGTGCCCTGAAAAAAGGCCCGGGTGAAATACCCGGGCCTTGTCTTCAGTGCGGTTACGACTGGGCGAGCATAGAATGCCTGGATGTTCAAAATCAAATTTCTGCCCGTGAAGTGATATGGAACGGGTAGTCAAGCCTAGTCAAGCCTTAGTACCTGCTCCGAATAGAGTTCTTCTGTTTGGGGCCTTTTATGCTGGGGAAGAAACTTCAACGACAGTCGAACAGGGAGAAACTATGCGTTTGTTTAGCCTATTCTCAATATTTTGTTTATTAAGTTTAAATCTATTTTCCACACCTGTTTCTGCACAAGATAAAATGTCTATTGAAGATGATTATGAAAACCCCAAAAGTGATTGGCGATTTATCATCAGTCCTTATGCATGGTTAGCCGGTCAGGCTACAGATGTTGGTGGAGAACAAATGAGGCAATCTTTTAACGATTTAGTCTCCATGACAAACACTGGATTTCAGTTAAGTACAACAGTGATGTACAAAGATTTTATGTTTTTGGCAGATGGAACATACGCTAATTTGGGGGCATACATGATTGAAGGTCCCCTCACAGTAGATTTAGACATTGTACAATACATGCTCGATTTGAAGCTGGGATATTTAGTTTATTCTAATATCGATTTTATTGAGGATAAAATAATTAGAGGTTGGGCGCTTGAAGTTAATGCTGGTGCAAAATATTGGCAGAATGATGTTACTGTGGATTACAAATTTCAAATAAATAATCCTCCTCCTCTAATTGAGGGAAGCATAAAAGAACCTCAAGCATGGTGGGATTTAATGATTGGAGCAAAGGCTCGAATATTCCTAAGTAAATCAGTGCTCCTTGGAATTACTGGAAATATTGGTGGATTTGGTATTGGAACTTCCTCGAATTCATCTTGGGATTTTACTTACGTGAATACATTTAAAGTTTCAGATTTAATCTCAATAACAGCCGGGTATAGATCATTTAAGTATAACCGTGAAGATGGT
>JAUUYW010000247.1 GCA_030590265.1 Candidatus Krumholzibacteriia bacterium | reverse complement strand
GTACAATGGTGGTATTGCCAGTGGCGTGGAACGGGTTCGGCCAATTCCTGAAAGCAAAAGTCGGAGGATCCTGGCCGGGTACCACAGCGGAAAGATGGGTGCCAAGAATGTGCGCGATCTCCCGCGGATTCAGGCGTGGAAAGATGTCATTTCGGTCGGTGGAAAAGCTGCCGTGTTCCATGTAATGAAGATTGTAGAAGGGAACAAACAGGGATCTGTTTTCCATGGGGTCGACAATCTCCCGGAAGCCCATGTTGATTTCCTCACCACAGATCAGGCAATTGTAGAATCCGAGAGTCCAATGATCGAGGGCGTAAATTTGGTCAGGCAAGGGCCCCAGGGGAAGGGCTTGAACCTGTGAAGCAAGGCTCTGGGCAAGCTCTCGACCATCTGGAACACCGTTATCATTCTCGTCCGGATTTTCGGGATCCATGCCGAAGTCGATCTCCTCCTGGGCTTGCATGCCGTCACTGTCGGAATCGCCGGTAACGGGTAGCCAGTGGGCGGTGCCATCCCCGGTCAACACGGTGCGCAATACCGTTGGCAGAAGACGTCCATAGTTGTAGCTCCCTTCGAAGACGAAGCCTCCATGGGCCAGTGTGTGCAGGGCGACGAAAGGAACCTGCACCGAAATATGTTCCATGGGGTTTACCAGTTCTGCAAGGCCCATGTTCAAGGTGATCCCGCAAACCTCGCATTGCTCAACACCGTCCGCCAGCCATTCCAGTAGGTAGGGGCTATCAGGTGTCTCTTCGCGAGGCAAGGCGGCGATCAGAGATAAGAGATTCTCAGCTGCCTGCGGACCGTCGTCGAGTGAGTCTCCATCCGTATCGGCGCTCTCGGGGTCGGTGCCCAGGAGCAGTTCTTCTTCCGACATCAGACCATCGTTGTCCGGATCGGCTCCATACCACGGGAGCAAGTGCGGTTGGTCGCAGGGTAGGAGGATCTGTTTGAGAGTATTGAGGTTGGTGCGGCCAGTGTGAATGCTGCCATCGAAGGAGAGACTCCCGTGCTCCATGTAGTGCAAAGCAATGTAGGGTACCTGGACCGAGAGCCCGCGCTGCAGATGTGTGACTAGAGTGTAACCCATGTTCACGGTCTCGGCGCAGATGCTGCAAGTCTCAAACCCCCAAACCATATGGTCGGTGACCTCGACTCCCGGCGGTGGAGAGTCGATCAGCTGCTTCAGGAGCAACGCAGTCTGAACGCCGTCGGGAACGAAATCAAGGTCGGTGTCCGGGTTCCACCAATCTGTTCCCCGGACAACTTCCTCGGCAAAGGACAGGAAATCCTGGTCCTGATCGTCAGCAATGGGAAGTTGGTGCGGATCATCGGCGGTGGCCATTCCCACTGAACCCAGCACGAGTGCAAGTGACGCGGCTATCTTGCCTGTGTTGTTCCATGGGCGAAGAAGAGATTGGCGAGAGGTTTCCGTTGGCAAAGCGAAGAGCTGCAGGATTTCGTTGTGAACCAAGCGGTATTCGCGCAGCAAATCCGGAGTCAACAGGCAATCTCCACAAGCCCAGTGGAAGAGAATTTCCTGGTCCTCTGGGCACAATCCGTTTTGAACGTATGGATTTCGAACGAAGGCATCCACGCAGCAGCCAGGATACCCAAAGAGTTGTCCCTCAAGTCGAACTAAATCTGGAGTGTGTTTGAAAACCGTGCCGTGGAAACGTCTTTGGTACAAATCAGTATGGCATCTGTCGATGGCGAAAATCGTCTCGGTACAATTTCGGCCGATAAGAGTGCGCCGAGTCACTGTGTCGAGAACGAGTCCGCTGGACCGGATGAAATCCCGAGCTTCGTCGTCGAGACACCCTTCCCACCGACTGAGCGGTTTTAACCCTCGGTGGGTCAACATCACGAGATAGGCCAGCTGGAGATCGAGGCGAGAGAGATTCCGTGTCCACATGACATCCCCTTACCAACAGAAGAAAACTTTGCGGAAACCAGACGTGGTGACTGTCTTAAAAATATGATTGGTTTTGATTAATTGGCAACACAGGCTCAGCCTTGCAAAAAGTGGAAAAATAATTTATGATGAATGCACACCATCGTTTTGACATGAAACCGTTCCAACCAATGAGGGTTACGGAGATCCAAGGATGACCCATATTGCAAATTCAAATAAAATATTTTTCCTATGCGTTTTAATTTTCATTGTTCTTGCCCCTCCCGGAATTGCAGTAGACTTGGTAACTGCCAATTACATTTGGGATCCTCCAACTGTTGGCTTGCCGGTGGAATACCTGGTGCAACTATCGACCAACAACGGTCCATGGATTACCGTGGCCAGGCCCAATGAGCCCAAGGTAACCCTGACTCTTAGTTTTAACGATGACCACCGGGTGCAAGTTGCCGGTGTGGACATCCAGGGGCGTCAGGGGCCTTTCTCTCTCCCCAGTGAGACATACAATCCATCAAAGGAAGGAGCGGAGCCCGATTGAAAAGGATCCGCTCATCACTCACCGTCAATCACTTCCAGCTTTCTTAAGGAACGGGGTCAAAAGATCTATTGGCACCGGGAAAATCGTCGTGCTGTTGTTTTCAGCCGCTATTTCAGTCAAAGCTTGCAAATAACGTAGCTGCAGTGCAATGGGATGATCCTCAATGACACTCGCAGCTTCACTCAGTTTCTGACTGGCTTGAAACTCTCCTTTGGCGTGGATCACCTTGGCTCGACGCTCCCTTTCAGCTTCGGCCTGTTTGGCCATGGCCCGCTTCATCTCCATGGGCAGATCAACGTCTTTCATCTCCACGGCCATGACCTTGATACCCCAGGGATCGGTGGCTTCATCCAAAATGGTCTGCACCCGAATATTCAGTTTGTCCCGTTCAGACAGCAACTCGTCCAGTTCAGCCTGGCCGACAATGCTGCGCAATGAAGTCTGGGCAAGCTGGCTGGTGGCGAATAGAAAATCTTCCACATCGATGATGGCTTTTTCCGGCTCCATAACCCGGAAATAGAGTACGGCATTGACACGCACCGAAACGTTGTCCCGGGTGATCACGTCCTGTGGTGCCACATCCATGGCAATGGTTCGCAGACTGACGCGCACCATCCTCTCGATGAAGGGAACGAGGATGATCAGGCCGGGACCCCTGGTTCCCACATACCGTCCGAGGCGGAACACCACACCCCGCTCGTATTCCCGCAGAATGCGCAGGGCATTGGTGAGCAAAAGCACAAAGATGATGACGATCGTTGCAGGAAAAATATAAGGCATGGTCAACCTCCAAAATTCTCGGTTGCAGACTGTTGTTATGGTATTACTTCTCGAATTTCCATGACCCGGGCCACTCGCCCGTTCACTTCCAGTACTTTGATACGGGCCTGCGCTGCAATGGAAACATCGGCCAAGGCATTCCAGATTTCTCCGTGGATGACCACCTTGCCCGCTTCACCTTCTCCTCCGATTCCTTCCACCACCCTTCCTGTTTCTCCGATCATGGCGTCTGGTCCAGTAACCCCTGGTCGCTTCAGGCTACGGACCACCAGGGTTATGCACAGCAGGAAGAACCCGGCAAAAATTGTTACGGTGGGTATCAAGACCATCATGCTCACCCGGGCCCATTGCTCGGGAGAATTGAACAGCATCATTGACCCCAGGACCAAAGATGTGATCCCCCCAATGGTCAAGGCTCCAAAACTATGCACCTTGACTTCCAGAATGAGCAGGATCACTCCCAAAAGAATCAACCCGACTCCGGTGTAATTCACCGGCAGGGCATGGAACGCGTACAGAGCCAGCAAGATGGAGATGCTCCCCAGGATTCCGGGAATGATGCTGCCCGGATTGCTCAATTCGAAGAAAAGCCCGTACACACCCAACATGAAGAGCAAGTAGGCCACGTTGGGGTCCACAAGGCGTTTGAGAAATTTCAGGCGGGTGCTCATGGGGCAGGCAACCAGGGCTGCTTCGGCAGTGGCCAGGGTTGTTTTCTTTCCGTCGACCAACACTTGCCGGCCGTCGAGGCTGTCGAGCAGGGCGGCAACGGTTGGTGCCAGGATCTCGATCACTCCTTGAGCATGGGCCTCTTCAGAGGTGATGTTCAGTGCTTGTTCAACGAAGCTGCGCGCAAGTTCAGGATTGCGGTTCTTTTCCTTGGCTATGGAAGCAATGTAGGCAGCTGCGTCGTTGGTAACTTTGTGGGTCATGGTGCTGTCCATGCCCGCTCCCATCATTTGAACGGGGCTGGCTGAACCGATGTTGGTGCCCGGGGCCATGGCCGCCACATGGGCAGCCACGGTGATGAAGGCTCCCGCGCTGGCGGCGCGGCTGCCGGCGGGTCCTACATACACAACCACGGGAATCTGGGCGCGGAGTATGGCTTTGACGATCTCCCGCATATCCTGGTCCAGACCACCAGGGGTGTCGAGTTGAAGGATCAAGATTCCGGCGTTGGCGTCGGTTGCATTTTCAATGTTTTGCAGAATGAATTCAGAGGCAACGGGAGTGATGGGACCGTCATATATGAGCAGATGGACATCAGGATCGGCTAAAACCGGAGGCACCCAAACTGATATGCCCGCCAGAATAATGATAAGGGAGAGAACAGGGGTATGCAGGGGTAGACCGGCAGCAGGTGAAGAGCTTAGCTGTTGAGATGAAAGGAACATGGCTGCCTCCTTGTTTGAAGGTCATGCACACTTCCACATGATAATCAAATATTGGAGGATGCAAAGCTGGGCTCACTTGGCAGATCCACCTACCATGGGGACAAATCGAACGGGGATGATCGTTTGGATTTCGCAGGAACCATCAGCCTGTTTGATCCAGACCTTCAACCATTGGGTGGCGTCCCGAGGTCCCACCGGTGCCACCAATCGTCCACCGGGTTTCAACTGATCCAGCAGCGTCGGCGGTATCACCGGGGGAGCGGCGGTCACCATGATGGCATCGAAGGGTGCACAGTCCGGCAGGCCGGCATACCCGTCACCCTCATAGACGGTGACATTTGCATAACCCAGATCGGACAGAACATCCCTGGCCGAAACCACCAACTCCGGGATAATTTCAATGGTGTGCACCTGGCTGGCAACTTCAGCCAGTATGGCGGCTTGGTAGCCGGATCCTGTACCCACTTCCAGAACCGTATCGGCTTGATCGATGGCCATCAGTTCGGTCATCAGGGCCACAATGGTTGGCTGGCTGATGGTTTGTTGGTGGCCAATGGGCAAGGGGTTGTTGTCGTAGGCGTGGGCTCGGTATGGCTCGGGCACGAAGAGGTGGCGAGGAACCTTCGCCATGGCGCGAGCTACCCCGGATGAGAGATGGGAGCGCTGCAAAACCTTCTGATGACGAAAAACATCGGCCTCGACGGCGCGGACCATTTGATGTCTGCGGGAGGGCCAATCAGAATCTTCAAAACCAAACGAAAATGTCGAAACTGACATAATGACCAACCCCACAGTTAGCAGCCATG
>JAUUYW010000221.1 GCA_030590265.1 Candidatus Krumholzibacteriia bacterium | reverse complement strand
TTTTTATGGGGAAACCAACCGCCAGCACATTGATCTGGGGTACGGTTTTGACAACGACACCCATGGAAGCGCTCACCAGCATGAGGGTCACAATGATGGGTGCGGCGATGCGCAGTCCCAAAACAAACACCGTGCCGAATTCCTTCAGCAAAAACCAGGAGCCCGCAGCCGAATCCAAGGTGGAAAAAGGCGGCACAGCCACGCAGCTCTCGAACATGGCTCCCACCAGGATTTGATGGGCCCCGGTCACAAAAAACAGGAGCACCGTCAGGATGTAATACAGTTGTGAAATGATCGAAACCTGGGATTGGGTCATGGGGTCGTAGGAATTCACGATGGCAAAACCGATTTGCATGCCCGCCACGGAACCAGCGTATTTCACGGCTGTGAAGGTGAGGTTGATGGTGAATCCGATCAGGGCGCCGATCACCAGGGAACGCATGACTTCAAGAACAAGGCTCTGCCAGGAAAGATCAATGGCGCCAGTGGGGATCACAGCGGCGATACCAGGGGCCAAAGCAGCTGAAAATGTTATGGCAATGGCAACACGCCAAAGAGGAGGAACGCTGCGCATATCCAGCATGGGCATGGTTGCGGCTAAAACCCCAAAGCGCACGGCCAGTGCGCCGCCAATGGCCAAAAGTGTGATGTCCATTTGGAAACCCATGTCACATGTTGGCTATTCGAAGGAACATATCAGTGGCAAATCCGGTCAATTGGCTGATGGCCCAGGGAAGTGTGAGAATGAGAACCGTGAAGACGGTCAAAATTTTGGGCACAAAAGTCATGGTCATCTCATTGATCTGCGTGGCGGCCTGAAAGATGGAGATCAACAAGCCAACGATCATTCCACTGATGAGCATGGGACCAGCCACAAAGACCACAGTCTTCATGGCATTTTGTCCGATTTCAATGACGGCTTCCGGGGTCATGGACACACCTCTCCTGGGCTACTGAAAAGCCTGGACCAACGACCGGACCACCAGGAACCAGCCGTCCACCAGGACAAAGAGTAAAAGTTTAAAAGGAAGACTGATCAGGACCGGCGGCAGCATCATCATACCCATGGACATGAGCACGGACGCGACCACCATGTCGATGATCAGGAAAGGAATGAAGAGGACGAAACCCATTTGGAAGGCTGTTTTCAACTCGCTGAGGACAAAAGCGGGGATAACCACCATCATGGGAAGTTCTTGGGGTGTGTCAGGAGTCTCTGTATTTGTCAATTCAAGGAAAAGAGCAATGTCCTTTTCCCTGACCTGGCCCAGCATGAACTCTTTCAGAGGGACCTGGATACGGCTGAAGGCTTCTTCCTGAGAAATTTCTTCGTTCATGAAAGGTTCCACCGCGGTGGTGTTCATCTCGGTTAAAACCGGTGACATGATGACGATGGTCAGGAACAAGGCCAATCCGATGATGATTTGGTTGTTGGGCGCCGAATTGGCTCCGATGGCCTGGCGCAAAAATCCCAAAACAATGACGATACGGGTGAAACTGGTCAAAAGGATCAAAAAGGCTGGGGCCAAAGAAAGAACCGTCATCAGGATGACGATTTTCAGGGCCGAATCCATGCCACCGGGTGTCTCAAGACCATTGAGTGAAATGCTGACACTGGAATCGCCAGCGGTTTCAGCCGAAAGAGGAATAATATTTTCCGTTTCCTGAGCTACCAGGGTGCCAGTGTTCAGAAAAATGCTCCCGAGCAATAAAATTACCGGAAACCATAGGGATGGGTTTTGGGACTTTTGGAGCATGAGCCTCTCTCGGGAAGATAGAATTGTCCTCTTTGAATACGAATAGGCAATGCCTGTGCCATTTGACAGGGTGTTTCGGAGAAGTTACAAATTGGGTAATAGGTGGGTATTTAGGCTGTTACGGAGAATTCGGCAATCCAACAGCAGGATCAGAATGTTTGATGGGAAGTTCAGTGGTCGCAGGACCGATCAGAAATCTTGCAGTAGTTAGGCTGTTGTCTGGGCTCCCAGAAAGGATGCCTTGTTGCCCAAAAGTTTCTTCCAGGGTGCCCGGCGGTCCCCTTCTTCATTTTCTTTTTTGTGGTTGGCCTGGAACTCCGCCAAGGGCTCTTCCTTGAGCACAACCATGGAGCCATCATACCGATAGATGTAGTGAACATTGTCCCCCAGGCGCAGAACCTGGATCTCCCTTTTTGGTCCGAGGTGCCATACCACAACTATGGAACTGTCAACGCTCCCACGGGTTTTGTTCAATCGTGCCAACAACTTAAGGAATAGCATTAGCAGACCGAATACAACAGCCATGCCCGCGAAAGCCTGCCAAAGGGAACCATGGTCCCCCATGGAGAGATTGCTGGTATCAACAGTAGCGGTGGACAAAAACACCAGTGGCATCAGAGAACCCTCTTGAGTCGTTCAACCCTGTTCAAAAGTTTGGTGATGCGGATGGCAAAATGATCATCCACAACAACCACTTCACCGGATGCCAACAGCGCGCCGTTGACCAGGATGTCCACCGGTTCACTGACCATGCGTGAAAGTTCCACCACTGTGCCGTTGGATAGATTCAAAACGTCCCTGAACTTCATGCTGGTCCGACCCAATTCCACCGTTATTTGAAGGTTAACGTCCAGGAGCATGTCCAGGTTGGCAGTATCGGGAATATCGCCCCCCAGATCTGCCAGAATGGAACTCGAATCTTCGCCGGTTTCAATATTTTCTGCCGTGGCCATGGGGCTTCCCTGAGTTTCGTTAACATTCAGATCGTCGGTAGTCATCGTTACTCCTTATCCAGTTGTCTGATCAGTTTGATGGCACGGTTTTGTCCAATGCGGCCGGCTTCACCCAGCCAACTAGCCTGACCTTCAATGTTGACCAACAGAGGTGTATCCTTGCCTTGAGGAAGATGCAGAATATCTCCCAGAGAGAGGTTCATTATGTCCTGCAGGGTTGATTTGACTTGCCCTAATTGAACAGTCAGTTCAGTTCCGGTGCCCTGGATCATTTCAAGGATTTGGCGCCGATCGTCTTTCATTTCCAAATTTGTGCGCAACTCAACTCCGGTTTCCGGATCAAAAATATCTCGCACCGGCCCGAAAGAAACATGGGGAAATGCCAACTCAACCATGCCTTCAACAGTGTCCAGCTTGACCATGAATTTCATCACGATCATGGCCGTGCCTTCGGACAAACCTGACAGGTAATTGGGATTGTTTTCAATATTCACAAAAGAAGGAGTTATATCCAGCCACTTGGAGATGCCTTTGCGGAAAATGTCGGTGAACCGTCCCACAAGACCAGCGTTGATTCCCCGTTCGATTTCAGTAAATTCCCTGACGTTTTCTTCGGGAACCACCGCCCCTCCCATCAATTTCTTGAGAAAGAGAAAGGAAAGACCCAAATCGATATGCACCATGGAGTAACCCTTTAATGGAGGTAGGGTTACCATGGCTACGCAGGTGGGATTGGGTAATTCTTCAAGGTATTCGGAATAGGTTGTTTGCCGCAAACCATCGAATTCCACGGTGGTTGTAATTCTGAAGAGATTGGTGAAATCAATGGTTCCTGTTTTGGCAAAGGACTCCCCCACAGCGTTGAGATTTTGTTCAAAAACCTTGGACATACTGTTGGGGCGGTTGAAGTCGTAGCGTTTGCCACCCCCGGGGATCAGATCTTCGTCGGACGAGTCGGCATTCAGGACATCGTCCAGATCCATTTCCATTCCGTCGTTGACTTCCCCAGCCAAATTTTCAGCGGCACCGATAGCGGCTTCAAGGTCCATGTCGTCCAGACCGTTTTGGGCGTTCAGGCTTTCGCCGCCGAGGTTTTTATCGTCATTTGCCACGAATGTCCTCCGGGTGTGCTATTGCACAACCATGTCGGAAAAATAGATATTCATCAGGGTTCCCTCAGGCATTTTTTCATCCATGCGGCGGAAAATTTCATCCCGCAGGCCTTTTTTGCCTTCTGGAGTGGAAATGTCCTCCGGGGTCTTGTCGGAAAGGGTCATGATGACCAAATCCCGCAACTGGGGCAACCGGGTGGAAACCACCTCTGCAATGACTTGGTTGGGCACTTCAACATTGATGTTGATGCGCAGATATCGCGGGGTGCGCGAATCCGAAACCAGGCTCACAACGATGTCCTCCAGATTGACCAGCACACCCATTTCAGGCATTTCGGCTGCGGGTTCCGCCACTGCCGAACCATCCATGGCTGCGTCCTGCACTCCCAGTTTGGGAACGATCAGGAATTGAGTCAGGCCAATGGCCAAAACTGCTTGAACCACTACGATGATGCCCAGAACGATGGCCTTGTTTTCGAAAATGCCACCTTTGGCTTTTCCTTCAGTTTCTTCTTTGTCAGCCATGAATCGATTCTCCTTGTCAGGGCTGCTGTCTTCCGGTCATGATCCCCAGTTTTCCGGTCACCGGGTTAATAATTGGTCGCACCGGAACATTTTCTTTCCCTGTCGACATGGCCTGGGGTTGCGCCTCTTCCACTTTTTGGAAAGGCAGGATGCCAGCCTTGGGGAGGTCCTTTTTGTCCAATTGCAGGAATATCTCCACCCTGCGGTTCTTATTGCGTCCTTCTGCCGTGGCGTTGTCGCTCAGGGGCCGGTGTTCGCCAAACCCCGTGGCTTCAATTTGCTCCGGCGGCATACCCAGGCTTTGGAAGTATCGTGCCACCGAAACGGCGCGAGCAGCCGACAACTCCCAGTTGGAAGGGAATTTGGCCGAATTTATGGGAATGCTGTCGGTATGCCCCTGAACCTTGACCTGGTAGGGAAATTTGGTGAAGAATCCCGCCAACTTGTTCAGGACGGTTTTGGGTTCGTTTTGAAGCTCCGCACCACCGCTCTTGAACATGAATGGGGCGTTGATGCTGAAAAGAACTCCCTCATCGGTAACCTCGACTTCAACCTGGTCCTGCAGGCCTTCCTCAAGGAGAAATTTTTCCACGCTGCGCACTTCATAAAGGACTTCGGCCTCTTCCTGGGGCACGTGGTTGGGCACAATGGGTTCATTGAATTCGATGATGGATTCGGGATGCTTCATCACCCCGAAGGCATCGGCAAGAGAAGCCGCTGCCTGGTTGAATTTCGTTTCCTGCATGGAAGAGAAAGAAACAATGAGCACAAAGAAGGTCAGCAGAAGACTCATCATGTCCCCATAGGTCATGACCCAGTCGTCCAGGCCCTTTTTTACAGCGATGTTTTTGGTCTTTTTAGCCAAAGCAGGCCTCCCGAGTCCGCCCTGTCAGATGCATGACCCGGGAAGGGTTGAGTCGGTCATCACAACCAACCGGTGAGTTCCAGTCATGCGATCAGGCAGCTTTTTCCTTTTCTAGTTCAACCTTGGCCCGCAATACTGGCGAGAGGAACGATTTCAGTTTCTCTTCGACGATGCGGGGTGAATCGCCACTTTGAATAGCCATGATTCCTTCGATGATCATGGTTTTTATGATCATCTCTTCTTTGCTTCTGATTTCCAGTTTGCCCTGCAAAGGGATGAAAAACGCGTTGGCCAGAACCGCACCATAGAAGGTGGTGATCAGTGCGGTGGCCATGCCGGCACCGATTTGGGTGGGGTCCGACAGGTTCGAAAGCATGTTGACCAGACCGATCAAAGTTCCGATCATTCCGTAGGCCGGTGCAAAAGTACCACCCATGCCCAGGAGTTTGGCACCGTCCGAGTGACGGTTTTCGATCTGTTCAACATCTGTTTCCAGGATTTTTTCCAGGAGTTGCGGGTCGGTGCCATCAACCGCCAAACGCAGCCCCTTGCGCAAGAAATCGTCGGTCTCGTTCTCACTGTCTTCTTCCAGGGCCAACATTCCCTCGCGACGGGCTCGTTCGGCGTAACGAACCATCTTGTCGATGACAACACCGGGGTCATCCAAGGAAAACATCAGCGTTTTCGTGATGACTTTTCCCATGGCCAGGAATTTGACAAGTGGGAAATTGATGAGCAAGGCACCCATGGTGCCGCCAATGACTACAGCAACAGAAGGCATATCAATGAATC
>JAUUYW010000263.1 GCA_030590265.1 Candidatus Krumholzibacteriia bacterium | reverse complement strand
TATCCAGTACGAAGCCGGTTTGGCCATGTGGAACGATGTGGTGATGGATGTATCATCCACCATCTCAGAAGAGGAACTTCAAGAGTTTTATGCCAACATGGGAACCGAATACAAATGCAATTACGTGATCTGCAACCTGGAAGAAGATGCCCTGAAAGCCCGGGAATTCGCCCTGACCGGTGCCGACTGGGAAGATGTGGTCAACAAGTACCACGATGGCTCTCGTTCGGTGACCAACAAATACGAGCTTGCGGTACCTTTTGGGCAATACTCCGCAGAGTTTGAGGATAAGATTTTTGAGACCGAGTTGGGTGGAGTTTCTCAGCCAATAATCTCTTCCTATGGTTATTGGGTGGTGCGCGTGGTTGAAATCAATCACGGCGATAAACCCGATCTGGAGGCAGCCAAGGCCCAGATCCTGGATGTTACGCGCAACCGGAAAATTGGCGCCACCCGCCTGCAGTTCAAAAGAGATATGCGGGTCAAATACGAATTTCTAGTCAATCAGGATGCTCTGTGGGTTGCCTACCAGGGCTTGCCTGAAAACGGTCTGATGGATCCGGAAACCAAGCAACCCTATACGAAGGACAAATTGGAAGATTTGGATGTCAGCACCCAGGACCTGGGTCTGGTTTTCTATTCCTACAGGGGAAAAGAGGGCCAACTGGAGGAATCAACAGTGGCTGACTACAAAATCCATTTCGATAGAATGAGTGTTTTCCAGCGGCCCAAAAAAGAAGAAATGTTGGGTGGTCTGCGCCAGAAAATTGAAGGTGAAATTGATAAGGGAATTTTGAACATCGAAGCGGAAAAGCGTGGCTATTTTGAAAGAGCCGATGTTATCGCCATAGCCGATAAAAAGATCGAAGAGATCATGGTGACCCGTTTGTACAAGGAAGCTGTCCTCTTTGATGACAAAATCACCGCCGAGCAGTTGGATGAGTTCTGGGCCGAGCACAAGGATGAATACAAAGTTTCTGAGGCCCGCAGCGGACATCTTGTTATTTGCCTGACCAGAGAGAAAGCCGATGCTGCTTACAAAGCCATCATCGATGGCGTTACCTGGCGAAAAATTCTGGTTGATTATGGTTCTGACGCCAACAACAAGAAGCGTGGAGGCAAAACTGAATCTGTGAACAAGGACACTGCCTCGCCTTTGGCTGCCCAGTTCTTTGCCCTTGAGCCGGGGGGAGTCAGCCAACCCTTCTCGGTGAATATGGGACACTATGCAGTGGTCCAGCTGGACAATATCAAGCCCACAAAAATGTATGAAATGCATGAGGTCACCGAAGCCCTTGGTGGACGAATTCGGAACAATCGTCGGGAAGCTGCATTCGTATCCACTTTGGAAGGATGGAGAGAGGAAATCGGGGTGGAAATTTTTGAGGAAAATCTGGCCGAATTGAAATCCTGGGATATGCTCACTGAGGTCATTGTTCCGGACAATCTGGTTCCTCGCAACTGATCCTGGAGGATTGATGATTTTGCAGCCAAGCAATCGATGTTTTTTGGACATTGGCCTCTGGGGACTCTGTTTCCTTTTGCTGCCGGTTCTGGTACCGGCAGCCGGAGCTCAGGATACGGTTCTCGTGGATCGTATCGTGGCCATTGTTGATGAAGAGGCCATCCTGCAGAGTGATGTGGACAGGGAAGTCGAGCTCTACAAACTGGAAAAAGAATACGCCGGTGAACCCATCACTGAAACTCCTTCCGAGGTGCGTCGGGAAATGCTCGAGCGCCTCATGGAGAGCAAGCTGATCATTGCCGCGGCCAAACAGGCGGATATGCTTGTGGATGAAGACGTCATCGAATCCAGCGTCCAGCAGAAAATCGACCAGTTTATCGAGCACTTCGGATCCTTGGAGGCTTTGGAGACGGAATTGCACCGCAATGGCATGACTTTGGGCGACTACAAGTCACGCATGAGCAGCCAGATGCGAGACCAGCAGTACCTGCGCCTGGTGGTGGGAAAATTTATACGGCCCAATGTGGAGGTCCTGGATAATGAGGTCCGGGAATACTATCTGGCCCATTTGGCGGAGATGCCGGTGGAGCCCGACAGTTTGACCATCGCCAATATTTTGGTGCCGGTGCAGCCCAGCTTGGCCGTAAGGCAGGAAATTCAGCTCAAAGTGGAAACGGTGCAAACGGAACTGGCCAAAGGCGTGAGTTTTGAACACCTGGCCCGTCAGTTCAGCGCCGGCCCCAACGCCAATCGAGGCGGGGCCATGGGAGTGTTCAAGCCCGGCGATCTTTTTGACAGCAGTTTGGATCGTGCCGTCTTCGCCTTGTCGGTGGGCCAGGTTAGTGAACCAGTTATCAGTTCTCGCGGGGTGCACCTGTTGTTGATCAACTCTGTTCAGCCTGATGGCGGTCGCGCCCTCAGTCAGATCTTTTTTCCCATCGACGTGACCGAAGAGGACATGACTTTGGCGGAAAACCAGATCAAGGCTGCTCGCCAGCGGATAATCTCGGGTGAGAGTTTTGCCAGGGTGGCGGCCGAGGTCAGCGCCGACCCCGTATCGGCAGGCAAAGGGGGTTTGCTGGGTACTTTCAGTCTCCAGGACCTTTCGTCTCAGTTCCAGGAAGCTTTGACCGATGCCGAAGTTGGTGTGGTTACCGAGCCTCTGCTGACTCCAGCCGGCTGGTATATTTTCCAGGTGCTTGAAAAAACCGAGGGCCACATGTACACCTTCGAAGAGCTGAAGGACAATTTGCGGCAGGCTGTTGAAGGCGAAAAAATTGAAGCAGCCCTGGCGGAATATGTGGAAGGTTTAAAAGAACGCTTCTTTATTGACGAGAAAATCTGAGTGACTTCTATTGCAGCCGCCGGGTTTCCTCCTGAAGGAAATCCGGCAACCACTGAAAAATCCCCAGGACCGACCCACAGCCATCGGCAAAGGCTTCCATAGCCTCGATATTTCGACTTTGCCAAAGCAGCCGGATCCATTCCCTGAAGAATTGATCCGCAGTTTCCTGCTGCACATCAACCTGCAGGTCCATGTCTTCATCCAACACCAGACAACAGACAAGAAATCCCAGGGCGGCTTCGGCCTGGTTCGCCGCCAATGGGGACAAAATTTTTCCTGCCAATTTCACCTGTCCAGTGCCCATCAGGGCCCGTGCCAAGTCCAAGGCTGCTTCCGGGTGTTTCCGCAAATGTTCAGCTGCAAATTCCCCGGGTTGGTTGGTCGGATCCACCAGGGGCAGGATGGTGACAGCAGCCAACAGGGCTTCCGCATCGCGGGGGCTCAGGGTGCAGGCCTGGCCAATGTGATCCACTGCTTTTTCGGTTTCCGTTTCGGCAAGGGCCAGGCGACAAAGGCCCAGGTGAGCTCTGACAACGATGTTTTGCAGGGAGGGAAATTTATCCGGGGCCAAACAAGCTTGAAATGCCTGGCCCGCTTCCGCACAGTTTTCCAGTTTTTCCAGTAACATTCCCCTGCGCAACTGCCAGGCAGCAGTGGGGGCGGCAAATTCTGCGGATTGGTCCAGCCATTTCAAGCGATCTTCATCATCGGCATTCAGACCCTGGGCCACCAGAGCAGCAAATTCACCGCTGAAAGGACGTTGTCGCAGGTCCGATTTTGTCTGCATTGAGGCTTTGTTCAAGTGTTCGGCAACTTCACCGGCAGTGTTTTCCCACAGAGGATGGTCATCCCAGAATCGGGCGATCTCCAGAATTTTGAACCAACAATAAAAATCGTTGGGATCGTTTTGCAGAGACCTGTTAAGCAACTCCAGATCGCGGCCTTTCTTGTCCCGGCTGCCAGCCACTTCCCGCACATAACCCAGGTGTTGAACCACTCCGCCCAGGTGACGCAGAAGCATTCTGTGGGCTTGCAGGAAATCTCTGACCCCGGTGCTGATGTCTTCATGGATCCGGTGCTCGAAGCGGATGGTTGGATAGTTGCGGAACAACCGCAGCAAGGGTGCGTCCCGGCGGCCACCATCGGGCCACTCGTTGCGCATGATCAAGGTGGCTGCTCCGGCCAGAGGATCATCCAACAGGGTTCTGATTTCCTGGATGAGTTCGGCCGAAGGTCTTTCATCAGCGTCCAGGAACAGAATCCATTGGCCGGTGGCCGCCTCAAGAGAGACGTTGCGGGCAGCGGAAAAATCATCAATCCAGTCAAAATGGATCAACTTGGCACCGGCTGCTTCCATCAGGGTAGCTGAGTTGTCGCTGCTGCCTGTATCCACCACAATCAATTCATCCCAAAGGCCGGCAACGCTGTCCAGAAACTCAGGCAGCATCTCCTGTTCGTCTTTTATGATCATGCACAAGCTGAGTCTGGGTTGAGGCAATTTGAGCTCCCGGGTTCAGAATTTTCAGGAAGATAACCTGGATTGGGACATTATGGCCTCAGCGGTATGGTTTGTGCAACCAAAGGTCGGGGCATCAGGTTAAAAACCTCATTTGTCCTCCCAAAAATCAGCAATTTGCAGGAACCGGCCTCCAGGCCAGGGAAAGTGAGCAGGATTTTGACAACCACCCAACCCCAAGAGAACGGCCCCCTCGAATCCCGTGTGGTTGTGGGTTTTTACCATGCCCATCTCGAATACAAAGATCAAATGGCTTTGCGGGATGTGAATTTCACGGTGGAAAATGGGGAATTCCTGTGCCTGACCGGACCCAGCGGAGCGGGAAAGAGCAGCATCCTTCGCCTCATCTCCATGGATGCGCGGCCCACCGAGGGAGAGGTCATTGTTCGCGGCATGATGGCCAGCAAGATGAATCGGCACAAAATCCCCCAGTTGCGCCGGGAGATCGGTTTTGTTTTCCAAGACTTTCGCTTGTTGGAAGACCGGACTGTTGAGGCCAATGTGGAATTCCCGCAACTTGTTGTGGGAGTAAGGTATGCCCAGATGAAAAAGAACATCATGCGTGTTCTTACCCAGGTGGGATTGTGGGAAAAACGGCATCGCTTCCCTCGGCAACTCAGTGGTGGGGAGCAGCAACGAGTGGCCATCGCCAGGGCCATGGTCAACAGCCCCAAAATCCTGTTGGCCGATGAACCCACGGGCAATCTTGACCCGGTGACGGCCCAGGAAATCATCAATCTTCTCTTCCGCATCAACGACGGCGGAACCTGCGTGGTTTTCAGCACCCACGACCATCAAATCGTCAAAACCTTCGGTCAGCGAGTGATTGTGGTGGAAGACGGCAAGATCAAATCCGACATCAAGCGCAC
>JAUUYW010000175.1 GCA_030590265.1 Candidatus Krumholzibacteriia bacterium | reverse complement strand
CCTGGTGGCCGTGGCCAGCGATGCTCCTGTCGACGTGGATGTGCCGGTGCTCGACCTGAACCAACCTTCGGCCGTGCTCGACTTCATCCTGGAAGGAGCGTGGCGGTCGTGAACCAACCTTCCGTGAACCAACCTTTGCAGGATTCCCATAAACGGCGCATCAACTACCTGCGCCTTTCGGTGACCGACCGCTGCAACTTGCGTTGCAGTTACTGTATGCCGGCCGAAGGATTGCCATTTTTTGACCGCGAAGATTTGCTCACCCGGACAGAAATCATGACCATCGCCCGGCTGGCAGTGGGCATGGGGATCCGCAAAATCAGGGTCACTGGCGGCGAGCCTTTGGTGCGCCCGGATATCGTGGATTTGTTGCATGAATTAGGGCATTTGCCTGATCTAGAGCGTCTTGTTTTGACGACCAACGGCCTTCGGCTGGGCAAGTTGGCGCCCCAACTGAAAGAAGCCGGTGTCAGTGGTGCCAACATCAGCATCGACTCCCTGAATGCAGACCTCTACAGCAAAATCACGCGTGGTGGTGAACTGAACCAATGTCTCGAAGGCATCGACGCAGCCATCGCAGCAGGATTGCGCACGAAAATCAATGTAGTGGTCATGAACGGAGTGAACGATCACGAGGCTGCGGATTTTGTGGAATTTGTGCGCACCCGTCCCATCTCGGTGCGTTTCATCGAGTACATGCCGACTCGCGGCAAGGATGAAGGTCAGAATGATGGGAAGTCTCTCACCCTTCCCACTGCCCAGTTGTTGGAACGGTTGAACAGGGAAACCCCCATGGAGCCCATCGTGCGGACCGACGGCTTCAACATGGCCGGCCCCGCACGGAACTTCAGAGTGCCGGGTGCTGTGGGATCCGTGGGTGTCATCTCACCTGTATCCTGTAATTTTTGTGACGACTGCAATCGTATCCGCATCACTTCCACCGGCCTGGCTCGCGGGTGTTTGTTTCACGACACCGGATTGGATCTCAAACCCTGGTTGCGCGCAGGCGATGAAGCGGGTTTGATCGAAGCCTTGCGACGGGTTGTGGATGACAAGCCATCCGGTCATCAGCTGGACACGGATGATGGTCCGGATATCGTCCCCATGTCACAATTGGGAGGCTGATAATGACCACCATCCGCAAGGTGACCGGTGCGATTCTTATTGGGGGTGAATCCCGTCGCATGGGACAGGACAAGGCCAACCTTCCCTTTGCTGGTGAGACCCTTGTGGAGCGAGTGCATGGACGCATTGCGCCGCTGGTCGCCGAGGTGTTTTTGGTGGTGAGGCCGGACCGTTTGCAGTGGGCTGAAGATCTGGCCCCTACCGGCGTGAAGGTCATCACTGATCGAGTGAAAGCTCGCGGACCACTGGCCGGAATACATGCCGCCTTGAGTGAAGCAACCTACCCAAGAGTTCTGGTAGTGGCCTGCGATATGCCCGATCTTCAACCATCGCTTTTAACCGGGTTGTTGGCTGATGACTCCGCCGAAGTTGTGGTGCCACGCACTGAAAACGGTTTTGAGCCCTTGTTGGCGGTTTATGCGAAATCCTGCTTGCCTGCTGTGGAACAAACCCTGGCGGGCGGGCCCAGTCGAATCCCCGCCTTCTATGACAAAGTTTCGGTGAGTGAATGGAACGAGTCCAAACTTCGCCAACTGGATCCCGATTTGCGTTCCCTGGTCAACGTGAACCGACCTGAAGATCTTCCAAAATAATTTTTCTCAGCTCACAAAACTCATGGCCAAGCCTATCAATCCGCCAAATACTCCACCCCAAACCACCAGCCATCCCAGATGCTTGCGAATCATCTCCTGGATGATCTCCTTCACTTGATCGGGTGTCAGTTCAGCCAACCGGTTGTCGACTATTACTTCCACATGCCCCCGGATGGAATCCCCGATGGCGGAGCCACTGATCTGTCCGGCCAAGGCAGCCTGAAAATTTTCCGATTCCGCGATTTCCACAAATGCTTCATCAAATTTTTCCGTAAAAGGCTTTCGCAAAGGTTCCAAGGCCTCCAGTCCGCCGAACATGCCCAGCATGCTGCCGAAGGATGATTCCTGAACAACTTCCACAAATTTCCCGAAGAGCAGATCCTTGTCGAAAGACTCGGCCAGCTTTTTCAAATCGGGTCCACCATCATCCCCATGGGATTCAAAAAACGAGGCGATGTTTTCTTCGGAGAAAAACTGCCCCATGACCAGATCCTTGATGCCAATTTTGAATTCTGCAAAACGTGATGGAATGACGCCTGAGCCATAAAGCAGGGGCACTCTTTCAAAGAGCATATAAATGGCCAACCAGTTGGTGATGGCACCGGAAAAGGCAAAAAAGCCCATGGACTTGATTTGCACCGCATAAACGGGAGAATAGAAACCCGCTACGATCAGGGCGATGGAGACCAGATTGGTGGCCAGACTTTTGCTCATTGGTTTGTCCTGTTTGAAATGATGGAAGTGGATTGAGGGCTTTCATTATTGCCAGTGGAATTTAACGAAATATTGGAAAAACACCAATGATTGGTGATAAGTACGGAATCTTGAAGCATCCACTTGCCAACCTACCAGTTCGGTGTAAGCTGTTCCCCTAAGGCTGGCGGCAAGCATCTCCCACCAGTCTTTTCTTATTCCAAGGACGGATAATGCCCCCTTCAAAATTCTTCCGACTGGCCATATTGAGTGCCTTGGTCGGCCTGACTTTCACCCAACACCTGAATGCGGGTCTCGGGCTGCTGTGCGGTCTGATTTTCGCCCTGACTCTGGGCAATCCTTTTCGAAACTTCACCCAAAAATGGGCTGGTCTCATCCTCAAAATGAGTGTGATAGGTTTGGGCTTTGGCCTGGATTTGCAAACCCTTTGGGCCAACACCCAGGACGGAATCTGGCTGACCATTTCCACCATTGTTTTCGCCTTGTTGGCGGGTTTGCTGCTGGGGCGTTTGTTGAGTGTGGACGGAAAACTCTCCATGTTGATCTCCACAGGTACTTCCATCTGTGGCGGTAGCGCCATCGCCGCCATGTCGCCCACCATTGGAGCCAGACAAGAGCAAACCGTCATCTCAATTTCCATCGTTTTTATTCTCAATGGCATTGCTTTGTATGTTTACCCGGTGTTGGGACACTTTTTCAACCTGAGCCAACAACAATTTGGCCTGTGGGCGGCACTAGGGATTCATGATACCAGCAGCGTAGTGGGCGCAGCCTCTCTCTACGGCGAAGAAGCACTCAAGATTGCCACCACTACCAAATTGGCGCGGGCGTTGTGGATTATTCCAATGGTTCTCGGGGCGTCGGCTTATATGAACCGAGGCCAGGATCAAAAAGGCCGGGCCAGGATCAATATTCCTTATTTTATTTTGCTGTTTGTTTTGGCTTCGGGTATCACGACTTTTGTGCCTGTTGCCGCCAAAGTAACCCCGGATTTAGTGCACCTTGCAAAAATTGGGTTGGTATTGAGTTTGCTTTTTATGGGCGCCGGATTCACCAGGTAATAAATCAAATCTCTGGTTTTGATAACCATGATTCAGGCGGTCGTTTTGTGGCTTTTGGTATCATGTGGGTCTTTGCTGGCGATTCTGTATCTGTAAATATGAAACCATGTTGCGTTTCCAGGTTCCCGCCAGCGGGAACTTCCTGGTCGAAAAACTGTTTAAAAAAAATATTGGCGACAGGTTTTAAGGCCTGCCGCCATTCTTCAATCATCACAATCATCACAAGGGCTAAATAGCCTTCGTAGCCTTCTTCAACCAGCTCTTATGCGCCTTATCCAACCGTGGGCTCAACTCCGTGAAAACCCGCTTGTGATAATTATTCAACCAGGCAATCTGATCCCCGGACATCAGCTTTTTATCCACCAGGCTGGTATCAATAGGAGCCAGGGTCACCGGATGGAAGGTGAACCAGGTTTTCTCCGCTGTGCAGCGCTTCTCATCCCGCACCACAAAAGCCAGATGCTCAATGCGAATCCCAAATTTTCCTGCCTCATAGTGCCCAGGCTCCACCGAAAGAATATTCCCCTCCAACAGCGGCGGAGTCACAATATTCTTCAAACTGTGCGGCCCTTCATGAACTCCAAGATACTGCCCCACCCCATGACCCGTGCCGTGGGCATAGTCTTCACCAATGGCCCACAAAGCGCGCCGGGCAAACATTTCCTGACGCTGACCCGTGGTGCCGGCCGGGAATGGAATCATGGTGCAATCGATTGTGCCCATCAGCACACGGGTGAAGCATTCCACCTGCCGACGATTGGGTTTGCCCAAAGCAATGGTTCGGGTGATGTCCGTGGTGCCTTCGGGATATTGCCCACCACTGTCGATGAGGTATAGCCCCCGCGGTTTCAACTTGGCGCAGCTGTCTTCCGCGGCGGTGTAGTGAATGATGGCGCCGTTGGCCCCATAACCACTGATGGTGCCGAAACTCAAATCCTGGAAGCCTTCTCCTTCGGCCCGGAATTCCGCCAGACGGTCCGAGGCGGTGATTTCTGTCTGTCCGCCGGCGGGCACCGCTGCTTCCAGCCACTTGAGGAACTTGACCATGGCCACGCCATCGCGACGATGGGCTTCGGCGAAGCCTTCAATTTGCACCGCATTCTTCACAGCTTTCATGGCGGTGATGGGCGAAGGTGCGAAGTGGAAAGACGCTCCTTTCAAAGTATCCACCACCCGACGGTTGGTGCACGATTCATCGATCCAGACACAGGCATTTTTGGGCCCGGCAATTTTTTTCAGATCATCCCAGACAGCATCATAGACTTTGATCGTGGCTTTGCCTTTGAGGGTTTTGGTGATGCCTTTTCCCACCTTGCGGGAATCCACATAAATGGTTGCGGCCCGTGAAGTGACCACCACATAGGCAGTCACCACCGGTGTAAAAGCAATGTCCTTGCTGCGCACATTCAGCAACCAGGCCACCTGATCCAGACCGGCGATCACATGGGCCGTCGCACTGGCATCCTTCATGGCCGCGCGCACCCTGGTCAGCTTGCTCTGCACCGTTTCACCACAAAACTTCACCGGATGATTCACCATGGGAGCCAAAACGGGATCCGGGCGGTCCTTCCACAACTCACCCACCAGGTTGGGCGTAAAATATTTCACCTTGATACCCTGGTCTGCCAGGCCGGCATCGAATTCACGGGCGGCGGTGACGGAAATCACGCTGGCATCCACACCCAGGCTCTGGCCTTTTTTCAACTGGGAAGCCACCCACTGCACCTTGCTCGGAGTGCCTGGTTCGCCCATGCGCATCAGGTCAATACCCGAACCTTTCAACTCCATGGAGCCCTGCAAAAAGTAGCGACCATCCGTCCAGAGCCCTGCCTTCTTCATGCCGATGACGACTTCGCCGGCCGAACCGGTGAAACCACTGAGCCAGGCGCGGTGCTTCCAGCACTCGGGCAAGTACTCGCTCATGTGAGGGTCGGCGCTCGGCACGTAATAAGCATCAACCTTGTGTTTTTTCATCAGTTTGCGCAGAGCAGTTACCTTTTCGCGGGCGTTCATTGGGGCCTCCATCAGGGCTTGGGTTTTGGTTCATTTTTCATTGTCATACGATTCAATTCCAAGTTGGTTTCCCGCTAATTTTTCCGGGTTTATTAACAGACAGGATAAGGGCGGCATCCTGCTCCAGGGTTGTTTGAGGACTCTCGATAATGCGACCCAGTTCCACACCATCACTCATGAAAATGAACGTGGGAACCAGCTCTACATTGTAGGTTTCTCGCAAAGATACATCAAAGCCTATGTTGTCCAGAATTTCCCGGGCTGAATCGTCGCTGCTGCGCCCCACCGCGAACATGGTCAGTTCCAGGTGCGGATTGCCGGTTTCCTGGAGAATTTTCCAGAAGCGGGGAACTTCGCGCTGGGAGTCGTGACACCAGGTTCCCAGCACGCAGATGATTTCAATATCATCCTCCACTTGGGCCAGGGCGTTCACATCTTCGCTAGATGGTTCGTAAGTTGCTACTTCTTCGTTCCAGTCAGGCAGCAGGAGAGGGAAATCGGCTTCAATGACCTCACCCAACAACTGCCGACCACGATCCGATTCGTAAACCTGCATTCCGGCCCGGCGGGCAGCAGAAGCTTCTCCGTTGATGGGTTTATCGGACGATGTTCCTGCCTGAATAACCGTGGCCAAAATCATCATAACCAAGACCAACAAGAGGATTCCAGATCCTTTCGCACTTCTGTTCTGCGTAACCTTTTTCATTACTTCACACAACATTTCCTGCAACCTCCTGACAAACCTGGCAAAAATTTGGTATAATGATAATGAGGTGGTCGCTCCATTTCCGCCACCAATTTCACGCCATCATGAAGAGGAAAATCATGCTTCCCAGCTTTTCCGGGTGCGCCCGTCACCTGAAAATTGTTTTTTTGACCGTTTTGGTGCTCATTCTGACTATCAACTTAGCCTCGGCAACCAACGACCTTCACCAGGCTTCCGGTTTGACCCGGATGCAAACTCCCGCCCCCACCGGTGTGGTGGTTGTGAAAATGACCAGTGGTCCAGTTGGCAACAAAGGCAGCGCACCGCAACACCTGGCTGACGCCATTGGCCATCTGCTGCCCAATGCTTTCATTCAGCCTCGTTTTTCCGGGCTTTCCAAGAGCCTCAGCGAAGGTGTTCTCAGTCGATACTTCCAATTCAGGACTGAAGGACTGACTCAGGAGCAATTGCTCAAAGTGGTGGCCACTCTTAATGCCGACTCCTCGGTGGAAGTGGCTTTCCTGGAGCCTGTGGCTGTTCCCGCCGCCCTGGGATTTGATGCCTTCACAGGTGCGGTTCCAGAATTTGCCACCCAGGATGCCAAATCAGCAAACTCCAAAGACAATCCAAACACCTTGCTCGACACCCCCGATTGTGAGCCCAACCAGGGTTATCTGACAGCCGCTCCTCTCGGAGTAGGCGCCATCCCCATGCGCGGCCAGAGTGGCTCCCTGGGAGCCGGTCTAACCATCATCGATGTTGAAGGCGGCTGGTTGTGGGCCCACGAAGATTTGCCCGATCCAGTGGTCGAAT
>JAUUYW010000171.1 GCA_030590265.1 Candidatus Krumholzibacteriia bacterium | reverse complement strand
TATTGAATACGTGGCCACCAATCGCCAGCGCACCGAAATTCCCTGGGTGCGATCCACCCAATCGGATGGATCTGTAAAAGTATTCCGGGATACGGAAGCCGGTTTTGAGGATAAGGATCTGGCGGATCACGAAGTGCGGCACATGGACTGCATTGATTGCCACAACCGTCCAACCCACCATTACAACCCTCCTGCCAAACTGACTAACCACGCCATGAATCTGGGCAGGATCGACCCGACTCTGCCGGGTATCAAGGGATTGGTTGTGGAATTGATGAGTGATTCTTACGAAACCACCGATGAAGCTCTGGAGGCAATCAGAACGGGTATTTTTGAACATTACGCGGAGGAATATCCAGATATTGCCGAGGCTAAAGCCGAATCCATTGAAAAGACCATCACCACGGTTCAGCGTCTTTTCTCCACCAACATCTTCCCCGAAATGAAGGTTAGCTGGAGAGACTTCCCCGATCATATCGGGCATTTGACCACCCCGGGTTGTTTCCGTTGTCACGACGGCAATCATGAAACCGAAGACGGTGAGGTTTTGTCGCGTGACTGCAATATCTGCCACACGATCATGGCCCAGGAGCGAAAAGATGGGGCACGTTTTGTCTCTTTGGAGAGTGTTGAATACGTGCATCCTGAAGACATTGATGAGGAGTGGAAAGAAACCAATTGCAGTGAGTGCCACGAGGAATAATCGGGATTGGTTCAGCCATATAAAAACGGGGTGAGGCCAATCGGCTTCACCCCGTCATATCAAACATAAGCCGATTTAGTCAACCATCTCGATGGCATCCTCGGGACATTCTTCAACACAAGCTTCACAGTCGGTGCATTCGTCTGCGGTGACAAAAGCTTTGCCGTCAATCATGTTGATGGCTTCGGTGGGGCAAGCATCGACACAGGCTTCGCAGCCGTTGCATTTTGCTGGGTCAACGAGGGCAGGCATTTCGGATCCTCCAGAAAAAAACTCAGTTGGAAAGCCGCCGCAGCAGCTTGGGATCCTGCCATTATAGTCAATGAATATCGCATGTCAAATTGACGGTGAATTTCAATTTCAACTACCGTGTTTTCGTTTGAAAAGTTGCAATATTGATGGTCCTGCTACACAACCAACCAAAGGAGGAAGACAGCCCAACAGCAACAAAGCATCGCGCCAGAGCAGGCTCAAACCAACACCATGACCACCGTCTGTATTAAAACAGCCACAGGATATATCAAGGCCCCGATAGAGGGCCGAACTGATGGCGACCATAAAAACCAGGTTCAGCAAAAGAAGGATCAGGGCGGCACCCCGTTGCTTGATCCCCAGCACCAGGGCTGCACCCACAAGGAATTCCAGCACTGGCAGGAAAACTGCAAAAGGATGCAAGAGTGCGTAGGGAACCATGCGGTAATGGTGGATAACCTGGGCGAAGGCCTGAGGATGTTGCAGCTTGTCCAATGAAGCATAGATGAAAATCCCGCCCACGACCAGGCGGCAGACAAGAACCACCATACTTTTGGCGGAGTTGTTCATTGTGTTTCCCCGCTTTCATCCCATACTTCCAAAATTGTGGGTTCCGAAACAGGACCACCGGCTTTTTGCCAGCCTTGCACCCCAACCCGCAGAATGGAAATATTCTCGTAGCCACGTTGTTGTAATTTGGCGGCCACGTTGGAGACGCCGGACAATTCACCGTCGCCAAAAAGCAGAATGGGATCTTCAGGGTAGACTTCATCCATCAGGGCAAGCAAGTCGTCGTCAAAAGACGCTTCGCGCAGAATGAAGGCATAGGCAATGGTCTCTTCCACATCAGCTGCATTGCGCCTTGTGTCCAGGAAGACCTGGTCACCTTCTTCAAAAAGAATCAGGCCTTCGGTCAATTCAACCAATGGGGCGCTGAGTTCAAGTTCGTAGGAAATGGGATCCGCAGACCAGGAAATTGGGTTCGGGTGCAACATCCAACTGCCCGCTGCAATCAGCAATGAGACCAGCAAAAGGGTGGCCGTCTGACCGGCCACCGCGCGGATAGAGAAACCAGAAGGTTCGGAAGAAAATGACCTTAGACTCATGCCGGTATCACATCTTGACCATGTAGGAGACGGGAATTTCCAGCACCGGCAAACTTTCCAGGGTCGTGTGGATTTTGATGGTGCCTCTAATTCGTCCCTTGGCCTCAATGGCACGAGGGTCGTCGCTGCTGATGGGCAGACCTTTGACCAGAACTCTGGTCTGATGGTTGGGAGTTACTTCTTCGAAAGAAACAGCCATTTCAGGCAAATCGCAGTCCACACCGGTTACTTTGTATTCCAGCTCACCGGAATGGGGAAAAATCTGGATGGTTTTGGAGAAGCTCTTTTTGTGCCGGAAGTTGATCTTGTCAACACTCACCCGCAAGGCCAGCACCGGCCAGGCGGACAGATCGATGTCCACGAATTCCTTGCCTTCAATGTTGGTCTTGACCCGCACATTGTCGCGCTGCCGGCCGGCCGGAAGGTCTTCCGGAACCGTAATCACCAGGGCGCTGACCTGGGGATTGCCTTCGTAGTTGTTGATGGTGCTGATCTGGAACAAACCTTTTCGGCTCTTTTTGGCCTGGATTTCCAGTTCGGGAGCTACCGTCGCAGTGAAGAGGACTTGTTTGGTCACCGAAGTTCCGATGGGTGTTTGGCTGAAACCCATTCTTTGGGTTTCGGGCTCAATGAGCAGAGGTGAAAAAACATTGGCCTGAATAATGAAGGTGGTAGAAAGGCTGTTGGGATCGTTGCTTTCAATATTCACAACCTTGGTAATAGGGCCGTGAAACTGCTTGCTGTTGAAGTTGATGTCGATGGGAGTTGATTCTCCGGGAGCCAACTGCATTTTCGACAAGGTCGGAACGGTGCATCCGCAGTCGGCGGTGACCTCACTGATGACCAGAACTCCGCCACCCTTGTTGGTCATGATGACCTGGAAATCACGGCTTTCATGTTGATTCATGTCGCCAAAATCCACGCTGTTGTGATCCAGATGAATAATCTGGGCTCCAGCGGTACCGACCAGGATGAGGCCGAGAACTGCGGTGACCAACGAAACGATAACTATGCGCATGGAGGGCCTTCCTTTAGAAAACCGGGTTAACCCGGATCAAGCTCAAATTTTCAAAACCAATGTTCAACCACCATTATAACCGATATTTGCGACCTGGTTCCGCTTCTTTCCTGGATTCTGAGTAATAATCTGAACAATCCAGATAATTAATATAGCAATATTGGCACTTCACACAATTTGGTTCTTTTCTCTCCGCTGGCAAGGGTTTAGGATGCGAATCATTGAATGGAGGCACAATGCTTAACTCGGAATTGAATATCCACAGCGTGCGCAAGGGCATCGGGCTTTTGTTGCTGGTTTTACTGTTGGGAGTATTCTGGTACATGGCGGTGGAAGATCTATCGCTTCTGGACGCCACTTACATGACCGTCGTAACCATCAGTACGGTGGGGTTCAAGGAAGTCCATCCCCTGGACACTTCGGGCCGCATTTTCACTCTGATCCTCATCGTCGCCGGATTGACCGTGATGACCTACACCCTCAGTGCGGTGGGTCGGGTTATCATTGAAGGTTCCATCCAGCAATATCTCGGAAGGCAGCGCATGATGCGTGAAGTGGAACATCTCAAGAACCATTATCTGGTTTGTGGGCACGGACGCATGGGAGCGATCCTGTGTGAGGAGCTCCAGCGTGAAGGCGTTGATTTTGTGGTCATCGAAGGCGACCCTCTGGTGGCGGAGAAGTTGGTGGAGGCGGGATATCTGGTGGTTGAAGGCGATGCCACCGAAGACGCTGTCCTGGAACAAGCGGGGGTGAGTCGGGCCAAAGGACTGGTGGCGGTGGTCTCCAACAATGTCGATAACCTCTACATTACTCTTTCGGCACGGGAAATGAGCCGGAAAGATAACCCGGGATTGTACATCCTTTCGAGAGCCACCGATAAAAATGCCAGTGAAAAAATCACCCGGGCAGGGGCCGATCGGGTTATTTCTCCTTATGCTATTGGTGGGATGCGAATTGTGCAGGCTCTGCTGCGGCCAACGGTTTATGATTTTGTGGACGTGGCCACCCAGAGCAGCGGCATGGACCTGATGTTCGAAGAGTTGACCATCAGTGAAAGATCCAAATTGGATGGTCTGGCCATCAAGGATTCCGGCATCCGGCAGGAATATGACGTCATCGTCATTGCCATCAAAAAACCCAGTGGCCGGATGGTGTTCAACCCCGGTCCCGGGGTCATCATGCAGGTGGGTGATCAGCTCATCGTACTCGGTGACCGCAGTCAAATGAGACGCCTGGAAGCGACTATTCTATAGAGTTTCGACCGGGCCTTCACGGAGGCCATCATGAGGAATAAAGTCTACGAAAACATTGCCCAACTTGCGGGCAATACACCCTTGGTACGTTTGAATCGAATCAACAATACCGGGGCAGATATTCTGGTTAAATTGGAATCCTTCAACCCCATGGGCAGCGTCAAGGACCGCATTGGGGTGGCCATGCTGGAGCAGGCCGTCAGCGATGGTTTGCTCAAACCCGGTGGTCATATCATCGAAGCCACCAGTGGCAACACCGGTATTGGCGTGGCTTTTGCCGGGGCGGCCCTGGGCTACAAAGTCACTCTGGTGATGCCCGACAGCATGTCTCTGGAACGCCGTGGCGTTTTGCGGGCCCTGGGTGCCGAGTTGGTGCTCACTGAAGCGGCCAAAGGGATGAAGGGCGCAGTGGAGGTGGCTGAAGAGTTGCACACCAAGGATCCCGGCTCATTTGTGCCTCGCCAGTTCGACAACCCTGCCAATCCCCAGGCCCATCGCCAGGGAACGGCCCGGGAAATCTGGAACGACACCGGAGGCAAGGTTGATGTTCTTGTTTCGGGCGTGGGCACTGGCGGGACCTTGACCGGTTGCGGCAGTGAGTTGCGCAAAAATAATCCCAACCTCAGGATTGTGGCGGTGGAGCCCGAAGATTCCCCGGTGATTTCCGGTGGTGATCCCGGGCCCCACAAGATCATGGGTATCGGGGCCGGTTTCATACCGGAAAACCTGGAAACCGATCTTATTGATGAAGTGGTCAAGGTCGGCAACGAAGAATCCATGGTCATGGCTCGCCGGGTTGCTGCTGAAGAAGGCCTCTTTGTGGGCATCAGCTCGGGCGCGGCCCTGGTCGCCGCCCTTCGTCTGGCATCGAGCGGAGCCTTCGATGGAAAATGCGTTGTGGTAATTTTGCCTGATTTTGGCGAACGTTATCTCTCCACGGATTTGTTTGCACAATTCATGAACTGATCAACACATCAAGGGAAAACCGGATGACGAACGAAGACAGGGTGGGTCGGCTCAGAAAATTGACCGACAAGGTTGTGGAAAGCTATCAGGACCTTGGTGGCATCAATCGTTTGGGTGAAAAAAATCTGCCTTCCCAACCGGCAGTGGTGGCCATCCTGGAAGAATTGCTGGCCATCATTTTTCCTGGTTACCACGGCGACCCGGTGTTTGGGGATGCCGACCTGGAAATGCTGGTGGGAGGAAGGCTGGATCGGCTGAATCGTCATCTGACCCAGATGATCGAACAGACCCTGGTTTTTTGTTACCAAAAGGGGTGCAATTGCACCTCACTTTGGGATTTGGGAGCCCACAACGATTGGCGTGGGGCCCTGTCGGTCATGGCCCGTCGCAGTTCGCTGGACTATCTCGAACAGTTGCCTGATATTCGCCGCCTGCTGGATACGGATGTTGAGGCAGCCTTCGAAGGGGATCCTGCGGCCACCAACACTGAAGAAATCATTCTTTGTTATCCTGGAGTTCAGGCTATTGCCGTGCATAGGTAGGCCCACCCGCTTTGTCGCATGGGGGTGCCCCTGCTGCCGCGCATCATGAATGAGTGGGCCCATCAGCGCACCGGGGTTGATATTCATCCGGGAGCAACCATTGGCAAATATTTCTTTATCGATCATGGAACCGGGGTGGTGATCGGTGAAACAACTATTATTGGTGAAAGGGTCAAAATTTATCAAAGTGTAACCTTGGGTGCCCTTAGCTTTAACCGCAATACCGACGGCAGTTTGGTGAAGGGTGGCAAGCGCCATCCGACCCTGGAAAACAAGGTGACAATTTATGCCAATGCCACCATCCTTGGTGGGCGTACCGTGATCGGTGAAGGTGCAGTGATAGGTGGTGGTACCTGGATTACCAGGTCGGTGGCTCCGGGACAAAAAGTAACTTCCGGAATTCAAGGATGAATCTGGCGATTCAACCGAAGTATGTGTTAAAATTCACGAGTGAAATCCTGTTTTAAGTTTTTTAGAAAGAGGCTGCTCTTTAATGGCATATCTTAAAACTTTTGGCCTGTTGTTTGTTTTTGTTCTGACGGCAGACTTGATCTTGACTGCAGACCTGGCTCAGGGGCAGGACCGCGCTGATATCCATGGCTTGACCCGGGCACGCTTTGAGGCCACCAAAAAATCATCCGGTGATAAGGACGGGTCCCTTGGGGATGCCGCTTCTGGCAGCAGTCGTTACGACATGCTGAGCTACGACCTTGTCTTGCGCATTGATCCATCCAATACCAGCCTGGTTGGGTCCGTGAAAATGAAATTCACCAGCCTGGTGCCTGATCTGCAAAATTTTGTCTTCGATTTGGACACCCAGTTGGGTGTTGATCGCATTGTCCAGCATGGCTCCGATTTGGTGTTCAACCAGATGCCAGGCGATTCCGTTGTGGTGCAGCTTTCAGAGCCTCTGGCCGTGGGCACAGTGGATTCCCTGGTGGTGGAATACTCAGGACAACCGCGTGAGCCGGCCATTGATCGTGGACTTGTCTACCGCACCTACAGCTTCGGCGGCCATTCTGCTCCCAGCGTGGCCAACATGAGTGAGCCTGCTTATGCCAAATATTGGTGGCCGTGCAAAGATCGTCCTGATGACAAGGCATTCACCGCTGTCAGCATCACTGTTCCCGATACCCTGATTGCGGTCTCCAACGGTACCCAGGTTGGTGAGGAGGTTCCCGAGGCGGGATGGAAAACGTACCATTGGCAAGAAGCCTATCCCATGCCCACATATTTGGTCTCAGTGGCAGTGAGTAATTACCTGTTGATTTCCGAAGAATGCACCACTTCCCTGGGTTCTGATGTTCCT
>JAUUYW010000497.1 GCA_030590265.1 Candidatus Krumholzibacteriia bacterium | reverse complement strand
TCCCAAAGCCATCGAAAATGACATGCGGGAGTTGTTGGAAGTCGTTTTGGGCGATCAGAAATGGGCCCTTGTTCACAGTGATGACCATCCTGCTTACCGGCGTTCGATAAAGAAGTTAAATATTGTAATTGATCATCGGGTGACTCCTGGGAAAGATCATCGGGACCGGAATAACTCCCTTTGGGAAGTGAATCTTTTGGATCTGTTGATTCGGCATTGCAATGCAAATCATCGGCGGGAAACGATTGCCTGGTCGAAGCGGCGTCAGGCCAGTGCTGAGCGCTTGGCCATCCTTTTGGTTTGGCGGAATTACATGAAGGGTCGTCGTGAGAAGGAGCGTGGGAGTCCGACTCCGGCCATGGTCAGGGGGATGATGGAGGATCGGCTTGAAATTGAAGAATTGTTGGGAAAGAGGTTGTTCAGGGGTCGGATTGATTTGCCGCCCCGTTGGAGTAAGTACTACGATCGAGCAGTCAGAACGAGGGGTCTTGATAGGGAGCGTCGTCATGAGTTGAAGTATGCATACTAGAATCCCCCTTTGCCTGGGAGCTGGCAAAGGGGGATAAGGAGAGACACAATCTTAGAGGCACAACCTATGCCTTGTTCTTGAAGGGCAAAAAAGTCATGAAGTCGGCATGGTGCACGATGTAGGCCTCAGTGCTGCGTTTGACCATGTCACCTTCCCCCGCGTGGGCGGAAATGATATGGCAAACCTGAGCTGGCACACCGGCTTCCATGGCCAGGCCAACCCCGCTGAATGGGTGCCGCACGTACTTGCCCATCTCACTTTTGCAACTCTGGCCGTCGATGATGTCGTACTCCAGCAGCTTGCCCACATCGGCCAGGATGGCACCGGCGATGCAAACGTCCATGTCCACGGGCAAATCTGTGGTGAAGAATTTGTTCATCTGGTTGCCGCAATCGCGGGCCACATGCACCACACAGCGCTTGTGGGCCATGAAGCTGACCTTCAGGTCCGGAACCAAAAGAGTGAAAGGGATGGTGTTGAGATCTTCCACCGTCAGAGGACTGCGCTCCAGGGCCAGTTCCCAGGTTTTGGCCGTGGCCAGGCGAAGTTGCTCGTCTTCGATCCATTCGAGTTCGGGCCACAGGGCCAGGACTTCCTGATTCATTTCGTCTCCTTGGACCATTTGGGTCAGATGTGTTCAATAACCGGAGGGCCGATAACCCATCAGAAAATGAATGGAGTTGTTGAGAGTCACCAAAACCCCATCCGGCAGAACTTCCAGCCTCCGAATCTCGTATTCGGAAGGCCCCGCCACAAGGTCCCAATTGCCATGACTGACATTTTCAGGCAATTTCAAGACCAGGGAATGATTTTCCGTAGCAAACAAGGCTCCGTCAGGCCCTATGCACCCCGTTTTCACTTGAACCCCCTGGCAACCGGGCAGGGGGTCCAGCACCATGGTTCCGCTGGCCCCGGTTCCTTTTTCCCACCAGGTGAAATGAGGCTGACTGCCGAGTTCCAGAAACTCTAAAATACCCGGCTCCCGCTCCATAGCCAGGACAGCATTAAACTCAAGTTCCACCGGAATCAGGCCTTGGTCCGAGTAATATAACAAGGCGCCCCGGACTTGCAGGGCAAAAGTACCATTTTCCGTCATAAAAGTCGGAAATCGGAAGCTATGCTCAGGATCTTCGTATTCAAGGGTCCACTGGCTGCCATCCCAGCTAAAGGTCTGATTGTACGTCACAACAAAGCACCGCCCACCGGGATCAATCTGCATGCTTTTGACACTGCCACTATCATCCGAGATATCTTCCTGCCAAACAACTTCTCCATTCAGGACATGCATTATTGTCCTGGACCTTGCCATATAAAAATCGGCAAGGGAGTGGCCGGCAATTCGGGTGTTGATATACAACCTGCTGATGACTTCTGTCGAAAGATCCGGGACTGGTGTTATTCCTCTGCTGGTTATTTCCATCAGATTATTCTGGACGGGAGAAACCACCGTTCCATCACCCAGCCGAATGATATCATTCATGGAAATGGGGCCAACAGGGTCGCTTTCCCTTTGCAGGCTTTGGTCTTCCTGAAGCAAATACCAATTCAAGCCGCCATCCTGCCCAGCCACCATGACCTGGCCATCGGGACCAGGGGTTCCTCCGGAAGCGTCGTCGGTGTCACAATAAAACGTCTCGGGATAGTTATAATCGGTGAGCTCCAAACGCTTATAGTTATGGGATGGAAACCACAGATAATCATCACGATATTTCAACTGACCAAGGGGAGGAGAATAAACAATATCCCTGTAGTGAGCTGTCCAACCACTGGGCTCCCGGAACAGGAGGCTGTCCGCCCAAACCACCAGGCGACCATCGGGTATGCGCACCATGGATTGGACATCCGCCTGGCCCCACTCAGAAGGAGCAACATTGTGCCATTGGTTGTCCACCAAGAC
>JAUUYW010000141.1 GCA_030590265.1 Candidatus Krumholzibacteriia bacterium | reverse complement strand
GGTGGAGAGCCTCGTTGCTGTAGGATTTTCCCGGCAAGCCAACATAAAATGGGTAAATTCCATACCCAACATCGGAATTCTGAATCCCAAACCGGAAGCCATCCAGAAGTGTATTGCCATGCTCTTCGGTATCATACAAAGCGATATCTTCACCACCGGCGGAAAGCTTGAAGGTCGTGTGCATGGGCCCTTGCTCAGGTTGGTCATCACACCAGAAAAGAAGATACTCACCGACGCCAATAGTAATATTGGGCAACATCCATTGCCGATGGCTGCCGAAGTTATCCGTCATAAACATGCCATGGAGGTCAACGGGTTCGGAACCCCAATTTATGATTTCCACCCAGTCGTCAAACTCGCCAAATTCATCGGCCAAAGTAAGATCATTGTCTGCCATGATCTCATTGATGCTCAGCTGTACGTCAGGAGTGTATCCCTGGGTGTAGGCCCTGGAGGACGCTGGGGCATCCGAAGGCTTGGTTACCACTTGGCCAAAGTCGTCATAGGCGGCCACATAGTAGCGGACCAACGTGCCATCAGGTTGGCTTTCAATGGTGCTTCCAAAAAGACTGTCGGCGGGGGCGCCGTCGCCGTGGTCACCATCGTCGAACATGGGCTGGGAAACAAAGCCGTTGCCCAGGTCCACAAAAAGTTCCACTCGGTCCAGATCCGAAGCGTCGCTGACCAGGGCCGTGATCAGCACATCATCGCCGACTTGGGGCAATCTTGGATCCCGGTCCGTATCGTGAATAATGGGCGCCTGGTTGTCGACGTAAACGCTGTTGACTTGGCCAGGGGTTCCCCAATCAATCAGACTTGGATCCCAGGAAGTGGGGAGGGCATTGTCCAGCCCGGGATTGACCAGTTCAATGGTAGGGCCGTTGCCATCGGCGGAAGCGGGCCAGTCGCCACCATCGTCATAGGTCACCGAGTCAACAAGCATGCCGTCATCGTCGTAAATGAGGATGGAATCGCCACCATTGCCCAGGCTGAATCCAGCCCCTGAAGGATCAAAGGCGTTGATGTTAGTATTGGTCACGCCTGGGTACTGGCCGTTAAAAAGAGTAAAATCTCCAACCACCACTAAAAACTCTCCGGGCAACAAATCACCCATGAGAATGCAATGCGGGTGGGTGGGATTGTCGTCAATGAAATACCAGTCATCGAGTTCAACGGTGACCTGGCCGTTGTTGTACAACTCAATCCACTCCACATCCGGTGTTCCGATGGAATTGTACATTATCTCATTGATCACAATATCCGCCTGGGCGGCCATGGCCATGATGGAAATCAAGGCGATGAGAATCAATGTGGATACGTTTTTCATTGGGAAACTCCCTGCAGACCAAGATCATTAAACAACTAAAAACCGGTGTTTTTTTCAATCCGGCACTATAATCCATAAATTATAACACATGAATTGCTGTTTTTGGGGAAAAACGGCTGATTTCAAGGAACCCGCGCTGAAAGTTGGCGTATACTTTGGGTTACCAATGCATCCCCCGCATTGCCATACTCCTGAAAGGACACCCCATGAGCGTCTCCAAGGCAGCCTCCAAAACACCTGCCATCACACTGATAACTGTACTTTTCATGCTGATTGCCACCCTTTCGCTGGCCGGTGACAAGAGCGAAAAAAGAGGATACCTGGGCGTTATGCTGCAGGATATCGACTCCAGTTTGGCCGAAGCCATGGATCTGGACGACTCCAACGGCGTTCTGGTCAGTGAAGTCATCGAAGACAGTCCCGCCGAAAAAGCAGGCCTCCAAGACGGTGACGTGATCATCAAATTCCAAGGCGAAGATCTTGACGATTACAAAGCCCTGACCAAGGCCGTCGGATCCTTTTCCCCCGGCGACGAAGTCGAAGTGGTTGTCTTGCGCGATGGCAAGGAAAAAACCCTCAACGTGGAGTTGGGTGAACGGTCCAAAAAAGTTTTCACGTTTTACAGTGACGACGACGATGATTTCCACGGCTATTCGAAGTTTGGCCATGATGACAAAGATGTTTTCGTCTGGCACAACGGCGGTGATGATGATCTGACAATTATGTTAAAAGGAATGGAAGGCCTGCACGAAAATCGTGGTTTCATGGGCGTGGAGCTCGATGACATCAACGAACAAATGGGCAACTATTTCAAGGTTGAAGACGGCAAAGGCGCCTTGATCACTTCGGTGAGCGAAGACAGCCCCGCGGAAAAAGCCGGCCTCCAAGCAGGTGACATCATCATCAAAATGGGTGACGAGGATATTGAATCGGCTGCCGATGTGCACAGTGCCATGAGCGGCACCAAAGCCGAAGAAGAAATGAAAATCCAGATCGTTCGCAAGGGCGAGGACCAGTTGAGAACCCTCACCCTGGGTGACCTCCCCGAAGACCAACTGGACAATTATTTTGAGATGGTCAGTGGTGACAATTCATTCACTGTGCGCAGTCCCAAAATGTTGTTCCATGGAATGCCTCACGCCGCCCCAAGATATCCCCGGGGCCTGCACAAGGAAATCAGGGTTATCACCGAGAGTGAAGGCGAAATTGAAGATATGCGCGAAGAGCTGGAAAAGATGAAAGAGGAATTGATGGAGATGCGTGAGGAATTGAAGAAAAAGTGATTGGGTTTTGAATGTATGAGGGTTGGATATTGGGGCGTCAACTGGACGCCCCTTTTCTTTTTGGAGCACTCAAAGAGCCAACAACTTGGGCAAAAAAACCACTGCCCCAGCCACCGCCGCCAATACGGCGGCTGTCAACACCGCTCCAGCCAGTATATCCTTGACCTGACCATAGCGCGGATCAATGTCCGGGCTGAGAATATCCACCAGTTTTTCGCCCGCTGTGTTGATCAATTCCAACGACAAAACCAGACCGCAGGCCAATGAAACCACCGCCCATTCGAGACTGCTGATTTTCAACCACCAACCCAGAATCACAGCCAGCACAGCTAACCCAACCATCACCTTGATGTTGCGTTGCCCTTGCCAGCCAGCCTGCAATCCCCGGGCGGCGTAAACGAATCCCATCAGGAAAGATTTCATGAAGATTCAACCTCCATCAGTCGACCGGCGATGCCAGGAATAACCCCTAGTTTTGGGTCGGTGAACAGCAGCCAGGTGTGGATTTCGTATCCCTTGTAAATATCGGTCATCATCTGTTGATAAGACTCCATCTGGGGCCGGTAATGATCGACAAATTCTTTCACTTTTTCCTCATCACCACCGGTGCGATTTGTTTTGTAGTCGATGATATCAATGCGATTCTCACGCACCACCAGGCGATCAATTGTGCCGGTGATACGCACCTCTTGTTTCCCACCTGAAGGCAGATCCCCTTGGCGATGGATGGCCGGTGCCTCGCTCAATCCCCGCCAGCCTTGCAGCTCGGGTTTGAAGATCCACTCCAGTTCCGGGTTGGCCAGCACAGCGGCAACTTCCTGGTGATCCGGTCCCTGCCCTGGAGGCATGACGCCGCTGTCGGCTGCCAGTTGCAACAAAAGATGAACCCGATTGCCACGTTCCATGGCCAGACGGCGGGAATCATCTGAGCCGGGTGTTTCGGGGCGGATGCTCTCACCCTCGGAATCAAGGGTGGAAGGTGTTTCAATTTTGTAGCGCGTGCCAAGAGTAGGCGGAGTCCAATCCTGGACCACGAAACGGTCAACTGCGGAATCAACTGGATCCTGTTCTCCAAATTCATTTTGTCCGTCCACATGCTCCAGAGCCTTGGGAGGACGTTGGAATCCCTGGGGATCTTCCAGCAAAATTGTCCCGCACTCCCCCGCTTCGGCAGCCGTCTGAACCTGACGCAACATGCTGTCGTGGTTGGCCCCCCGTTCCTTGTCGCCACCCAAAATATAGAGCCGATCCCTGGCCCGGGTCATGGCCACATACAACAGGTTGGCCGACTCGACGGAATTTCGATCCTCAGCCACCTGGCTGGCCACTTCGAGAGCATGCTTTTCATCCCACTCAACACCAAATTTCAAAGTGATGCCATCGGTGTATTTTTTCACCGCTCTGAAAATCAGGGGGCTCGAAGATTCTTTCGGAACCAGGCGCAACACGCCTTGGCGAGACAGTGGTTTGCGATCTGCATCCACCAGCAGAACCACCGGTGCTTCCAGGCCTTTGGCTCCATGAATGGTCATGAAATTCACCCGGCCATGGCCCTGTTCTTCGGGCATGACGGCCTCTTCTTCGGTGCCCCTGCGAGCCGCCCGTTCAATCACCGCGCTCAGTTGTCGAACTGTGGGTGTGCCGGCCACCTCGGGGCTGAGGGCCAAATCGAACAGGCGGTCCAGGTTCCTTCGCACCTGGCTGTCGGCGGAAGTTTCGTATCGTTCCAGCAGGCGACCTTCGCGGAAAATTCTTCGCAAAAGATCATGGCTGTTTTCGTTGCCCACATGGTTGCGCCACTTGTCGAGCTGGGTAACCGTGGTTTTGAACTCCGGATCACCAGCCAGTTTGCGCAAGGTTGGCCACAGTCCGTAAGGCGCCAGAAAACCGCCATCCTTGGCTGGCCGGTGGAGCTCTCGTTTGGCCAGGAGTTTTTGAAATTTGGCCTCGCTGAAACGGAAAATCGGTGACCGCAGCACCGTTGCCAGAGCAATGTCGTCGGCGGGATAAGCCAACCAGCGCAACAGGGCCAGCACATCCTGGATTTCGCGATTGGCAGCCAGCATGCCCCTGCCTGCCGGCATGACCGGAATATTGAAAGCCCGGAAAGCTTTTTCGTAGACGCCTATTTCCGTGCGGGTGCGGCACAGGATCAGAATGTCGCCCCAGTTCAGATCGCGGTTCCCGCCAGCGGGAACATTTTCATCCATGGTCTGGGTTTTGCCGTCGACCAATTGACGAACAAGACGAGCGCCTGCATCGGCGGCCATTTCATCGGCGCTGCGTTGGTCATTTTTGGTTGGACAATTCTTCCCATCCTCAACATCAACAGCCTCAGCCGAAGCATAGGGCGGCAGAACCATGGTGGTTCCCTGCAAATCCGCGCGGGCGCAAAACTGCTTGGCAGATTCCCGCTCCTCGGTGGAATAAAACCCAGCCAAGGGCGCATTGTTGAAAGCACACCCCACACTGTCGATAACTCCCGGCAAGCTGCGGAAATTGGTGGGCAGAGTCAGAACTTTCTGCTCCATCTGCTTCATTTTTTCATCCACCAGATCGAACAACTCGGGCTCGGCCGCACGGAAACCATAGATGGATTGTTTCACGTCCCCCACCGCAAAAACCGTTTTCTTACCCCCGGAAAGAAACTCATCAACGATGTGTTTGAGCATATCCCACTGGTTGTAATTGGTGTCCTGGAATTCATCCAGCAGGATATGATTGAGGTTGTCGTCCAGTCGGTGCATGAGCGACAGGGCCCGTCCTTCGTCCATCATCAACCGGCAGGCCATGTCTTCAAGATCCTGAAAATCGATAACACGGTCGCGTCGTTTCAAGTCGTCGGTGATATCCAGCAGGCTTAGCAAAAGGGTCAGGAAAGCCGAGTTCCATTGATACAATTCCAGCAAACCGACCAATTGATGGGTTTCAATGATCCCCAGGGCGTTTTCCACCACCAAACCATTGTAGATCGTACCCAAACCCTCTCTTTTGACCCTCGAAAAGGTTTTGGTCTCATTTTTCTGGGTCAGCACCAGTGAGGCTGTTTTCTGGAGCAATTCAGTGGCCCGCCGGCTGCGAATAGAAAGGGCGAAATACCCTGGATCAGGCACGGAAAACTCGTCAATCATCGCCTTCAGTTCCTCCAGCAGAGGCCAACCTTTGGCTCGCAGTTTCTCTGTCACGGTGAGCATCGATTTTTCCAGGTCCGCACCCATCTCAACGTGGACCTGATCCAGCCCCACACTCAAAAACCGCTCCAGGGCATCGTGCATGATGGGCAGAAATTCCAGGACCGAAATTTCACGATCAGACGGCAGACCGGGAAAGAGAAAATTCCGCAAATCCAGCAGCAGCTCCGGCAACAATTCAGACCTTTTCCAAGCAGGCAGGATGAGATCGCCATCCGGCTCAGGCATCTTGGTGGCCAACCACCGATGCAGCCGCATGGATTCCTTCATGCCATCCTGCAGCTGGCGACGAACTCCGGCCGGATCATTTTTGAGCCAGTCGGCAGCCTCATTGAGGAGCTCATCTTCGTCCATTTTCTCTTCCAACTGGTCGAGGGCTTCCTCCACCAAATCGGTGTTGTCTTCCAGGACGGAGAAATGAGGATCCAGGCCCGCATCCGCCGCAAACCGACCCAGAATGAGCTGGCAGAAGCTGTGGATGGTCCCCACGTTCAGCCCGGAAAGGTCTTCCAGGATGAGCTCATAAAGTGCTGCCGCGTTAATTTTCTCCGCTGATGTTGGGTTCTCTTTCCCCAATAGTTCCACCAGGATATCGTGCAATTGATCCGGCTGAGCCAAAGCCAGTTTGCGGGCTGATTTCAACAATCTTTGCTGAATTTCCACCGCTGCTTTTTTGGTGAAAGTGATGGCCAGAATGGACCGGGGATTGATGGGAACACCCTGGTCCTGGATGCAAAGCCTCAGGAAACGGTCCACCAGAACCTTGGTTTTTCCCGATCCTGCCGAAGCTTTCAAAACCACTGATGAAGAAGGATCGGCAGCCTCACGCTGAATTTTTGTGGCCTGCAGGATGGGGTCTATCATGGTCACCAGGCACCGTCCTTGCGATTCACCATTTTGTCCAATTTCAAAGCTGTTGGCCCAGGTAGTTTTCGGTCTTCCAAACGGCAAACACCGCGGAAATCGCAGTATCGACAGGGAAGATTCTTTTCGCCCTCACCTGATAATTCTGCCGGAATGAGCGCGAATTCCTGATTATGGTCCGCCGCGTCCATAGCCAAGTGTGCCAGGGCCAGAGCGCCATCAGACAACAGGGCCCGTCCATCAGGACCCCCACATGACAAATGTTTTGTCTTGGGTGCCCCCGTCAAATCCTTCGTGATCCCGTAATAAGAACCTTCACTGACCAACCAGGTGGCCGCTGGTGCCTTCAGCATTGCCCCAGACTCCAAAGCCACGGTGTAGAGCAGAATCTGCAGGTCATTCAACCCGGATACATCTTTGGCCGTGGGAATTTTTCCGGTTTTGTAATCGATAATGGCTGCCTGCCGAAATTGAGGATCGGCAGCGGTCACTTTTTCATCCACCCGGTCAATAACACCACGCAAAACAATGGGCTCGCATATGGTTGGTGCCGATGGGAGATCCAGTCCCAGATCACCAGCCTCGTTTTCTTTCGCCAACCAATCCAGTAATGACTCCATAGGGAGCTCAAATTCCTGTTCCAGCAGCACAGGCCGCCAATCCTTGAACCGTTCCAGCTCATATTCCACCAGTGCAGGAATAGACCTTTGGAAATTCGTCAGCCACAAACGGCGGCCAGCTGTATCATCTCCCTGGTCCAAAAATTCGCCGCGCGAAATCTCCGTCAGAATTTCTTCAGCCTTGGTGGCCTGACCACCGAGCAAGGCTTCATAGCCTCCATTGCCCGGTGTCAAAAAAGCGTGCAGACTGGCGTGAACCAGACTGCCGTAGTCTCGGCGCCCAAATTCTTCGCGCACTTCGTCTTCCTTGTGCAACAAAAACCCACGCGCCAACAGGTGACGATAAGGACACTCCCGCCAGGTGCGCAGCGCCGACCAGCTGAGACGATTCAAGGGACGGATTTTTTCAACAGTCTTCGGGTTCAGGCTTTCACCCTCGAACAGTTTTTGCAGGGCCTGGATATCCACAATCTCATCCACCGATTTTCTCCAGTGAGGAACAGATTCAGCCATGGGCGGATCATCCTGATTGGGCAAAGCCAACGCCAGGCGTTCCACAAAGGGTGAGGGCAAAACCGGTCGGCCACTTTCTTCAGTAGGCCAGGTCACCAGAACTTTTGGAGCATTAAAAAGAAGACGCAGAAACAGAGCCGCGTCTCTCGATACGGACCGGCGCCAATCCGGTAGCCCCAGTTGGTGCCGCAGAGCCGTTTTGAAAAACAATGGACGACGACGGCGAGCCGGGAACTTACCTTCGGCCATACCCGCTAGAATAAGGTGATCGTATTTTTCCAATCGCGCCTCCACCGTTCCGGTGATCAGCACCGGTTTGGCTTTGCCTCGATGTGGAGCCACACTTTCGGCCGAAAGCAGACGTCCAATATCCGAAGACAGGCCAGCCAGACTCACCGGCGGCAAACGATG
>JAUUYW010000155.1 GCA_030590265.1 Candidatus Krumholzibacteriia bacterium | reverse complement strand
GGCTTCCAGGGTGTCAGCGAAGAAAAAGAGATCACCACCCTGGGCCGTGGCGGCAGCGATACAACCGCCGTGGCCCTTGCGGCCGCCCTGGGCGCCGTTCGCTGCGAAATCCTCAAGGACGTGGATGGCATTCTCAGTGCCGATCCCAAAGCGGTGCCCGAAGCCTGGCTGCACAAAAACCTCAGCTACCAGGAGATGCGCGATATTGCCGAAACCGGTTGCGGAGTTGTTCACCTTCGGGCGGTGGAGTTCGCCGAACTTCACCAGGTTCCTTTGCAGGTTCGGTCCAGTTTTCATGATGGGGCAGGAACCAGCATTGGTGCCATCAGCTCAAAACTCTCCAGCCAGGGCCGGGGCGCAAAAAACGACCGGGAAAACAGATACCGCCCTCTTTCCATGGATCTCAAGGAAGGTGTGACCCGGCTGGGCCTAAACATCTCTGAGCCCCAGGTGGCGCTGCATTGGCGGGAAGCAATCCTGCGCCTGCTCGATCCCTGCGGCGTCATCACCGAATGGCTCGATCACAGCGGTTCGGCCCTGCGTTGGGAAGCCTTGGCCCCCACAAATATTCTGCAGGATCTTCTGGATGAACTGGCGGCCGCCGAGCCCAGTGAACATCTGATTGTGGTCCGGGAAAATGATCTGACCTGCATCAGCTTTGCCGGTGGTCGGCCCGATTCCTGGTTGGAAGTGCAAAAGCATGTGGGTCAAATATTGCATGATTCTGGTTGCGAAAACTGGCGTCTGCGGGCGGATGGCTCTGCGCTCAGGGTGCTGGTAGAAGGTTCTTCGGTTGATCTGCCTCAGCTGCTGCACAAAGCCCTCCTTCATGCTTGAATTCATTTTCGAGGAAATCCCGCCAGCCACCTTCCGGGAAAAACTCAACTGCGGTTTGACACCAATGTCGAAGGGAAATGGGGTCGTAGATTTTTCCCCGGTGGAGCATGACCAACCGAACCAACGAACGTTCTCCTTCACTGAGATCTGGAAAGGAATTGAACAGTCGTTCATGGGTCGCTGCCGCTCCTGCATAATCCATTTGCTTCTCCTGGAAGTGGGCCACCTGGGCCAACTCTTCAGGTCCGAATCCTGAAACCAGATCGGCCCTGGCCGCTTCCTTGAATACTCCCAAGGCTTTGTCCGCCTCACCTCTGCCCATGAATACCTGGAATACCCGACGATAGCTGGACTCTCCATGTTCTGCCTGCCCGGTCAATACCTGCGCCCTGGCCAACTCCATCCGCGCTGCCAGGTCTCCGGAATCATTTTCAAGGTAGTCAATCCAATATCCAACCGAGGCATGATATGCGCCGGCCTTGAAGTACTCCTCTGCCTTGAGTCGAAGCCCTTCTTGCTTTCCTTCACGCCACTGTCCCATGGACAATGCAAGAACCAGGCCCATGAAAAAGCCACCGAAGTGGGCACCAAATGAGACCGAAGCCCCGGTTTGGGATGCCACCAGAGACTGAACCACCTGCAACAAGAGCCATAGCACCACCGCCACCAGCAGAGGCACTTTGGAACGGCCAGCGCGATTCTGCCCCATCAGTGGAGCAAAGACCCACCAGGCAATGTCAACCCGTGAGTGGTGAAAGCGAACCAGACTGAAAGCCAACAAACCAGCAATGCCTCCAGATGCTCCCAATACCCCCACTCCGTACTGTCCGAACCATCCAAGCGAGGACACTGCGCCATGCACAAGATTGCCAAAAACACCGATGACCAGGAAATAAACAATGAACATGAATGGCCCCACCCGGCTTTCCAAAACCGGGGCAAAGACATTGAAATAGACGAGATTTCCCAAAAGATGAATCCAGCCGGCGTGCATGAAAATAGCTGTCAGTACTGTCCAGGGCTGGCCGCTACCAGGATAAAAAACCAAATCTGCAGGATTCAAGGAAATCAGATTTGGAAAGTATTCCTGCCACAGGAAGGCAACCAGCATGAACACCATCAGGCTCCAGGACAACACTGGTTGACGATGCTTTTTCGCATTGATTCCCACTGGATAGAAATAGAAAAAATACAAGTCAGCAGCTCCGGAACATGGAAAGTGGTGTTTGCCCCTCTCTCATTTATCGTCCGGATTTGCTCCTAGTTGATAAGTTTGGTGAAATATCGGTTGGTTTCGAGGAGAGAGTCCCAAAGCCGTGGGCATCAGGCAGTAGGCACAACCACTTCATCACTGACAATCTTCCCATCGTGAAGCCGGATAACCCGGCGGCAATGGGCAGCAATATCGGCCTCGTGGGTGACGATGAGCACAGTGTGGCCCTGGCGGTTCAAATCACCAAGTATATCCATGATCTCCGCGCTGGTGACGGAGTCCAGGTTCCCCGTAGGCTCATCGGCCAGGATCAAGGACGGATTGTTGACCAGGGCCCGGGCAATGGCCACCCGTTGGCGCTGTCCGCCGGAAAGTTCATTGGGTTTGTGGTCGGCACGATCACTCAAACCGACTGCGGCCATGGCATCGGAAACCATTTGGCGCCGCACAGGTCCTTTGAGCCCGGCATAAACCAGGGGAAGTTCTACATTCTGGGCAGCTGTGCTGCGAGCCAACAAATTGAAGGTTTGAAAGACAAAGCCAATTTCCCGATTGCGGATGGCGGCCAGTTGATCGTCGGTGAAAGTGCTGACTTCGGTGCCGTTGAGCTGGTAGGTTCCACTGGTGGGAGTGTCGAGGCACCCCAGCATATTCATCAGGGTGCTTTTGCCAGATCCACTGGACCCCATGATCGCCACGTATTCCCCTGTACCAACGGTCATGTCAAGACCCTGCACCGCGTGGACCTGCTGTTGCCCTACCTGATAGGTGCGGTGCAAATCGTTGACTTCAATGATGGCGCTCACTCTTTGACCGCCTGGTGGACGCCACCCTTGACACGTCCCACCGCCCGATTGAGTTTGGTTTCGGCAATGAGAAAATCGCACATGGCCTGAACCTCCTGGCCCCGACTGTTGGCAAGGTTGACCTGGGCCAGAATCACATCCAGAGTTGTCCCGGCACCCACCCTGAATCGTTCTTGTGCCAAACGAAGCTCCTCCTGGGATTGAACAATGGTTTCCGCGCTTACCACTGCCCGCTCTGCCGCCTCAACCAAGGAGGTGTGCAGCTGACGAATTTCCACCTGGACATTCATTTTGGCCTGTTCCAGTTCGTATTCCGCAATGCGGGCGTTGGCTTTGGCCTGGCTGCGACCGGTCCAGGTGCGCAGACGATCGAAGATATTCCAATTGACGCTGTAGCCAAAAGTAGTCGACTCACTGAGCTGGGAGCCAAATTTGTAAGGGGATTCATTGTCGCTGCGGCTGTAGCGCCCAAAAAGATTCACACTCGGGTACAGATTGGCCGTGGCTGTTGTCACGTCACTCTCGCGGGAATCGAGATTGAATTGACTGCTCACTAGATCAAGCCTGTTGGCCAAGGCCTGCCCGTACAGGGTTTCCACCGGTACCATGGCATACTCGGTGGACAAAACACTGGGGTCTACGGCAAAACCCACGGCCAAGGGGCGATTCATGGAGAAGGCCAAATTGTTAAAAGCCTTTTTGACATTGTTGTCAGCAATCACTACATCCAATTTGGTATTGCCCAAACGCACTTTTTGCTGCAAGACATCGCTTTTAGCTGTGCTCCCCAAGCGAAAATATGTCTCTGTCCGCTCAAGCTCCTGGGCCGCCTGATCTCGGGTTTCAATGGCCACCTGCAACAAACGCTGGTAACGCAGCAAATTGAAATAGGCTGTGGTCACTTCTTCGATGACGAGTTCCCGGGTGTAACCAGCGGTTGCTTCACTGGCCTTCAACTGACTTTTGGCTGAGCTCAGGGTGCTGAATTTGGAGAATCCATTGAAGACGTTCAAATTGGCCGCACCACCCCAGGTTCCGTACTTGGAATTGACCACTTCATCCTGGGTTTCACCCGTGGGGACCGAGGTGTTGAACCAAAGAGTATCGCCACCACTGTCGATCATGGGGAAACTGCCTGGTGCATACACGTCCGCATCAAAATCCGTACGTTCGGATTTCCCCCAATCCCGGGTCAGAGCCAAGTCGGGCAGGAAAGCGCCCCAGGCTTCGGTCACTGATTTTGCTGCGATATGCTGACGTTCATTGGAGATCATCAGGGAGGGATTCCCCTGCATAGCCAGGTTGAGGCATTGGTTGAGGGACAACACCGGCAAGTCACTGTCCGGAGCAGGCCCCTCCTGGGCGACCGTTATATTAAAGGAAAACACGGTCGTCAGAATTGCCGCCCAAAAAACCAAACCAATATTGCCTAGCTTGCTCACTTGAAACATTCGCTACTCCCCTGAGAATTAGATTTGAGCCCGTTGTTGGAAAACACCAGGTCATCATTGAACAGGATGATGGATGCTGTCACGCTAAAATTTGCCTGCACCAGTCCGAAACACTTCCTACGCATTTCCCTCAACTCGGTTGCGAAAAATGTCGGTTATTCCCATGACAAAACGAACGGGCCGGCAAAAACCAGCAAAAAGAAATAGCCGCGTCCCTTAAGACGCGGCTATGCAGGTTCAGGTTCCAATTGATTTCCAGAAAATCAATGCAACCGGAAGGCAAAAGGAAGAGCCATCCAGGCCTTCACTGGAATATTCCGCTGCTTGCCCGGGATGAACTTGCATTTGCGAGCTGCCTCCAGAGCCGCTTTGTTCAGCATGGGATTGACTCCCTGCAATATCTGGGCATCTCTCACGCTGCCGTCCGGGCCCACCAGAACTTTCACGATGACCGTGCCTTCAATTTGGGCACGACGGGCAATCTCGGGATAATTCGGTTTGGCCCAATGCACAATCTTGGGATTTTCAGAACTGGCCACAAAACCAGTGTCTCCACCCATATCAAAAGAAGGCATGGAGCTGCTGATGGCCTGGTCAAGATCCATCAAGGTATCTGCGATGTCCACATCATCAGACACTTCATCATCCGGGGCCGCTTCAATGACCTTGGGAGGTGGCGGGGCTTCTTTGGGTGGTGGAGGAATGTCGATGACTTCCTGGTCATCAATGTCCACCACTTCGAACTCTTCCTGCCGCAACTTGTATGGGTTGGGCACATACGTGGGCGAGATCAGGAATCCAATCAGAGTCAACAAGACAGCAGCAACGAACGCCCAACGCAGATACTTGTTGTATTGCGCCTTGAACAGGTCGTTTGCTGAAGATCTGACTTCGGTGTTCAACGGGGCGGTGCTCATTTCGCTCCTAGTGATCTTAATATTTATGACCAGGCGTACCTTCGATGTCGTTGTTGAAGAAGACACGCACAGCGTTGACTTCCTTCAACTCCTCCATCACGTCGCTCACAGTGCCGTAATCAGCGTAGGAGTCCGTTTTGAAAGCCACAATCAACTGAGGGTTGTCGGCGATCTGAGTGCCAATGATGTCCCTGATGTGCTTGATCTGCACCAGACGGTCATCAATGGAAATCTGCCCCACCCTGTTGATGTAGATATTCGAAACAAGTTCCCGGTTCACTTCTTCGCCAGCCTCTGCCCTGGGCAGTTCCACAGGCAAGCCTGTCTCGTCACGGAAAATTGTTGTAACCATGAAGAAGACCAGCAGCAAGAAAGCGATGTCACCCATGGATGAGGTGGGGATGAAAGTATCTTTGTTGGTTGAACGTCCTAAATCCATTTCCCGCCTCCTTCCTATTTGGTTGCTGTTTTCAGTGAAACTTTGTTGGCCCGGGCCAACCTCAATTCATCCAGGCAAGCAATCATTTTCCCGTAATCAGCCTGAGGATGGATCTTGAGCACAACAACCAGTTTGGAATTTGCCAAGAGTCGATCCTCAATGGCCTGCTTGATGTGATTGACCACAATCGGTTTGCCGTTCAGGGTGATGAAGTTGTCCTCCATCACAAAAATGGTGGCAATGTTGCTTTCCTTCACCTTCACCGTGTCTTCATCTGTCTTCTGCTTTCCGGGCAAAACCAGGGTCAAACCCTGTTCGGCAGCGAAGATCGTCGTCACGATGAAGAAGACCAGCAAAAGGAAAGCCACGTCGGCGGTAGAGTCCATGCGCAACTCGCCGAGAGGTTCCTTTTTTCTTTTCTTCATGACACCCATCTGAACCATCCTTCCGGCCTCATCGAACAGGAGGCCGGTTTATTCGAACCCGCATTAACCGTTCAGGCGTTCCAACTCTTCGATCAGCTCGCTGCTGGTTTCTTCCATCTCGATGACAAAACGATCGATGGTGGAAACAAAGTAGTTGTAACCAATGGTGGCGGGGATAGCGACGATCAGACCGGTGGCGGTGGTGATCAGGGCCTCGGAGATACCACTGGCCACGAGCTTGGCGTTGACCTGCTCACTGGCGGCAATGGCCTCAAAGGCGTTGATCATACCGGACACCGTGCCAAGGAAGCCAATCAACGGAGCAATGGTGGTCACTGAACTGATCCAGATCAGGCCTCGCTCCAGGAAAGACATCTCGATTGTACCGGCAGTCCCAATAGCCTTCTCCACCGCGTCACGACCCTTGTCGGATTTCTGGAGACCGGAATACAGAATAGCGGCGATAGGACCGCGAACCTTCTGACATTCTTCAGCAGCTGCCTGCACGCCATCGTTGCGCAAGGTGGTGATGATGGTCCCGATCAGGCGACGGGTGTTGACCCGAGCCCGGCTCAGAGTCCATGCGCGTTCGATGATGAAGACGAAGCCAACAAGAGCCACCGACAGCAACCACCACATAAAAGTACCACCCTTGACGAACAGGCCACCGGCGCCGGTCTGTCCAATGGGGGAACGATCGACATAGCCCATGAGGCCTTCGACCTTCACAATTACTGGAGGGATCTCAGAGAGAGAGTCGGCAGCTGTGGAGCCAAAGCCCAGGGAGTCACTGGAGGCCGAGATCTTTTTGAATTTTTCGGCGGCTGGGTTGGGGGCAGCCTCATCCTGGGCCAAAACCGGAGTTACCACCAGCATAGCCAGCAGGCCTAGAGCGGTGAGCCATAGTCCTGCTTTTTTCATTGTACCTTGATGAGCCCTTGCTTGACGAGCCATTATGAGTGTCTCCCTTTCAGGATTGGGACCTGTAGAAAGCTGATACCGGTGAGATCGTCCACAGCAGGTGGGGAGCTGTACGGTCTGCATCGGGCCCCCTCAATTGCTTACACGGACGTGAGTGAGGGGGTGGTTTCACCTGGTCTTTTTTTCTAGTCGCACCGATATAATTAGTGCAGGAGGGGGGGGTTAGTCAAACCCTTTTGGAAGGGTTTCCAATTTGTTTTGCCTCTCCCCCTGCATCATAAGCCCTGCACATGGCCCAAAAACCCCACCAGAGCGAATGCAACCCTTTCAAAAACCCAATGTCAAAAGGGCAGGGAGAAAACCCTGGCAAAAAGCAAACCATAGCCTAAATGGTGCAAGGAACTGCTTTACGGTAGGGAGAATCCCTTTTTGAACCTTTGACACTTGCAGAGTAAAGGGAAATCTAGACCGAATCCCAGGTGACCAGGGACACCATACCGCCATGCATCAGGAGAAATTTTGGCAACAAAATACTGTTAAGATTTTTCAAGTGAAAAACCTATTCTTCCCCTTGCACAGT
>JAUUYW010000491.1 GCA_030590265.1 Candidatus Krumholzibacteriia bacterium | reverse complement strand
TCGGTACTTCGCGCACCTTGAGCGACGCCAAGAGCCGTTTGGATCACATCCGTCAAGCCATCAACGATACTCCATCGCTGAACCGCTCCATGTTGGATGAAGTGGATAGCCTGACCAACCAGCTGGCCGACATGCGGGTGATCATGTTTGGTGACCGTACTGTTTCCAGTCACAGCGAACCGACTACACCGGGCCTGCGCAATCGGGTCAGCCGGGTCATGTGGGGAACGCGGAGCATCACCACCAAACCAACACAAACTCAACGTGAGAGTCTGGCTGTGGCGGCTGGGCAGTTTGGGCCTTTGCTGGACGATCTGCGCAGTTTGGTGGAAAATGACATCAAGGGACTTGAAGACCAACTGGAAGCAGCCGGAGCGCCCTATACTCCGGGTCGGATTCCTGTTTGGAAAAACTAGAAATCCTGGGTTTTCAGGAAAAACAGGCTTCGGACCACTCCGAAGCCTGTTTTTTCATCAAATCCCCGATTTTTTGACCATAAAATTTCAGTTACTCCTACTAATTGACTATATTTCCTCCAGAAAAGGGAACCGTTATCCCGGTGCATTGTAAAATAATGATCAGATAAGGGTTCGCACTTTGAAGACCTGGCGAAAAGTTCACATGTTCAGTTTTGGTTATTTCAAACACTTCAGTTTGTTCATAGCCATCTGTATGTTCTTTATTTCCATCACCGGGTTTTTTCTGAACCACAGGCACGATTTCCAATGGCTCGACACCACTCGTGTTCCCACGGTCATCCTGCCCCCTGCATATCAGGAGCGATTGGACAATGTTCGGGAAGCCCAGGGTCTGGCGGACCTCTTTCCCGATGAGGCCCACAGCGTGCCTCTGCAATGGTTGATCACTGATCTGCACACCGGCGAAATCCTGGGCAAATACGGGCCTTGGTTTTTTGATTTGATCGCGGCCAGTTTCACTGTTCTTTGTGTGACCGGCATTGTCATGTACTTCAAGATTCGGCGTCGCAAGCGCTTCTAACCTGGAAAAGAACAAAGGGAGAACCAAATGAGAACCGCAAAACTAATGACCTTCGTCCTGGCCGCTGTCCTGATCAGCCTTGTGGCCACCTCCGCCCTGGCCAAAGACGCCTACAACGTCAAAACCATGGCTGCGGATGTCGACAAAATTCAGGGTACTGAAATCACCGTCGAAGGCACCATCGTCGGAGCCTGCAAGAGTGGCTGCAAGATGTGGATCGCCGATGGCAAGTACAAAGAAGGCGACCTGTTCACCCTGGTTCGCGCCAAGGATGACGCTTTCAAATTCGACACCAAAAAAGAAGGCGCCAAAGTTACCATGACTGGTTTCGTTGTTGCCAAATACAAGGACTTCTGTGGCGACAAGGATGAAGAAGCCAACGAAGAGCACAAGGAAACCGGCGAAGTCAAAGACAGCTGTGCTTCTCCTGTAGATGTTGAATCAGCCACCAAAGGTGATCTTGAAGAAATGACCTTCTTCGCCACCACGGTGAAGTACATCGACTAGTATCTGGTTTGATTTGGAAATAATGGCCGCCCGGAATATTCGGGCGGCCATTTTTTTTGCCGATGAATGGAATATCAGGTCAGCGCAACTTGTTGGCCCCGTTCAAAGCCGCCACCCGATACCCTTCCGCCAAAGTCGGATAATTGAAAGCGCTGTCGATGAAATAATCCAGGCGTCCATCCAGAGCCATCACCGCCTGGCCAATGTGAATCAGCTCAGTGGCACCCGTGCCGATGATATGCACCCCAAGCACTTCTCGAGTTTCGGGGTGAAACAAAATCTTCAGCAATCCCACATCATCTCCAATGAGCTGCCCCCGGGCAATTTCCTTGTAGCCCGCACACCCGGTTTCATAAGGAACGCCCTTTTCGGTGAGCTCCTCCTCGGTATCACCCACCATACTGATTTCGGGGATGGAATATATCCCGAATGGAAAATACTTGCGCAGTTTATGCCTGGGCTTGTTGAACATGTGGCAGCTGGCCATGCGGCCCTGGTTCATGGAGGTGCTGGCCAGGGCGGGAAAACCGATCACATCGCCCACCGCATAAATATCAGGGTTGGCGGTTTGGTAGTTCTCATCCACGGCAACTCGACCACGGTGATCAGCTTCTAATCCCGCATTTTCCAGACCCAGATTTTCGGTGACACCCTGACGCCCCTGGCAGTAGAGAAAAGCATCGGCCTGCAGGCATTTTCCACTCTTTAAACAGACCTCCACCGAAGGATTGTTCTCACCTTCAATTAATTTGACCGATTTTAACTCTTCACCAAAACGCAGGGTCATGCCCCGGTTGCGCATGTGGTATTGCAGGGCTTCGCCAATTTGAAGATCGAGAAAGTTCAAAACCCGCTGGCCGCTCACCACCAGAGTCACCCTGATTCCCAACCGGGCAAACATGGAAGCGAACTCGGTACCGATGACACCACCGCCCACCACGATCAACGATTCCGGCAAGCGTTTCAAATGCAACAGATCATCCGAGGTAAGGAT
>JAUUYW010000384.1 GCA_030590265.1 Candidatus Krumholzibacteriia bacterium | reverse complement strand
TGTTGGAATTTTCGGGCGGTTTCGCGGATTACAAAAGGCACGTCCCGAGGCTCGCCCACTAGACGGAACAGAGGCTCCAGTTCTTGGTGCAATCCTTCCAGAGTGGTGACATTTTCGCCATCAACCTTGCGCCCACCAAGCCAGTGTTCCGCCGGTGTGAATTCCTCCAGCCAGGTGTATGGCGACAACAAAACCAGCAACCCACCCTTGTTCATTCGTTCAGCAATGTGGGCCAGGAAGCGGGCAGGATGGTAGAGACGGTCCACCAGATTGCAGGCCAGCACCAGGTCATAGTTGGTGAACTGTTCTTTGAGATTGTGAGCATCACCTTGCCAGAATTCCACCTTGTCCCTGGTGTCCGACAGTCCGAACTGCTCAAGGGTTTTTTCGTGATAGGAAACAAGTTTTCCCTCACTAGGAATGGCGTAACGAATGCTTCCGTTTTGCTGCATTTCGTGCCCTACCCTGATGAACCTGGCCGAAAAATCAATACCGGTGACGTGGTCGCAGAAACGCGCCAACTCGAAAGTTGAACGACCCGTGGCGCAACCCAGATCCAGGGCCCTTTTGCATTTGCGTCCCTTGAGTATTTCATCGCAAATGTCCGCTGCTGCCTTGGGGAAGTTGGGAACACCATAATACTCCTGGCCGAAATGGAATTCGCAATATTGGCTGACCAGATCATCGGTTTCGTAGATTTCGTCACGTATTTCCACGGTAGCTTCAGACTCTACACAACGAAATCCTGCATGCTGGAAAAAGTGACGGCGAAAAGCATACCGTGAAAACGGACTGGCCTCATTGCCGGTGCTGATCCAGGAACCACCCTTGAACAAATTGTGACGAGTATCGAAAGTGGGGGTGGAAAAATCATCGTACAAGGGATGCACTTTGAAACCTGGAAAACCGGAGATAGGGGTTTCGGTCCATTGCCAGACATTTCCCACCACATCAAAAAATTCACCGTGTTGATGATCAGTCACCGGGCAAGACGAGGCGTGCTTGTCCAGGTTGATGTTGCCTTGAGCACCGGACCAGGTCTCCTGGTCGGCCAGCCCACTGACATCCAACAAACGCTGCCACTCAGCCTCTGTGGGCAGACGCACCGGTTTGCCCGAAGTTTCGGCCTTCCAATTACAGAAAGCCTTTGCTTCCAAATAGTTAACCTCTACTGGCCAATCCCAGGCCATGGGTATTTCCTCGGCCATGCAACGCAATTTCAACGATCCATCAGACCCTTTGACCCAAAATGTAGGATGTTCCGCTTTGCGATACGTTCGCCAGGACCAACCTTCGGCCGTCCACCATTTTTCGGTAGAATAGCCGTCGGCTTCCACAAAAGTCATGAATTCACGATTGCTCACCAATTGTCGCGAAGCCTGGAACTCGGCCACCTCGGTGGCTAGACTTCCATACTCGTTGTCCCATCCGTAATAAGAATGGTTTTCAGTTTGGCCCTGTTGCACGAGACCGCCAGTCACAGGTACCATCTCATTGGCTGGTGGTTCTCCCGAATGGTCGCAAGCAAGCCAATTGTTGTTGGGCCGGACCTGATTCAAGGGAAGTTGGCGGATCAGCACCGAGCTGGTCTCCAGGTGAATGCGCTCGTGTTCAATCCCCATCATGATGACCCAAAAAGGGTCTTCCCAGGAAATTGGCATATTCAGGGGCAATTCGTCGATGGCTTGTTCCACCACTGTGCGCACTTGGTTTCGGTACTCCCACACCTCGGGAATTGTTGGCCAATCGTAATTTTCATCGTTCAAATCATCCCAGCTCATTTCATCCACACCGATGGCAAAAATGGATTCAAAGCGTGGATTCACTCGGTTGGTGATCACCTTGGCCAGGGCCATTTTGTTGATGAAAAAGGTAGCGGTGTGGCCCAGATAAAAAATGATCGGATGGCGCAATGGGTCAGCCCGAGTGAAGAAAGCTTCATCGTTGGCCATAACATCGAAAAGGCGTTCGTAGACTTCCCAGGTGTTTTGAAAATAGCTTCGGATTTGGGATCGCCTGGTTTCCGAGGTGCCTGCGTCCAGGCGTGGAGGGGGCATTATTTCCAAGGGCATGAAAAACTCCTGAGTTCTGATTTTTTGTGGTCCTCTGGGGTTCCACTTTTGGCCGGTTCCCTGCATTCCATTGTAGGATTATCTGAGATTATTGCAATTGCCAAACAACTTTCATCAGCCAAAAATCATCTTCAAGATTGATAATTTCCACCAAATTATTTTCACAACCTTAAAAATCAAAGATTGGGCATGAGGTCTTTATTGTTTTGGATATCACAATGCCACAAATACTTCTAGATCTGTCATGAAATCAAGAGCTTAAAACATTTGGGGTTCAATAAAATATATTTGTCAAAAAAATAACAGTTTCTTCTTGACCCTCAAATTCCAATGATTATGTTTATTCTGTTAACCGTATGTTATTTTATTAACAGAAACTCCTTTCAGGAGGCTGTCATGGTTGTACTGCCCAAAAAAGCCCTTCGCCCACGCACTGTTGGCCGCTTGAGCATCTACCGTCGGGTTCTGAATCAACTGCTGGAAAACGGCTCCGTCCATATCTTTTCTCGGGATCTGGCCACATTGGCCGGAGTTTCGGCATCACAGGTGCGCCAGGACCTCATGAATGTGCCCGCTTGTGGCACACCTCAGCATGGTTATTCGGCCATTGAGCTGTTGTTGTCCGTGAATCGGTGTCTGGGGACTACCACCCGGGCCAGCACCGTTCTGCTGGGTGCCGGGCACCTGGGTCAAGCAATTCTGGCCCATTTTCAAGCAACCCAACCGGATTTGGAAATGAAAGCGGTTTTTGAAGTCGATCCAGCCCTGGTGGGCCAACGTCTGCACAATATTACCATCCTGCCCCTCACCGATCTGGAATACCAGCTTCGATTGATCAAAGCCAAGGTTGCCATCCTCGCGGTGCCTTCTAATGTGGCCCAGATATTAGCCGAACAACTTGTCAACGCAGGGATTTGCAGCATTCTCAACTTCACTCCCATCAGGTTGCAGCTCCCCCAACACGTTTATGTGGAAGACAACGATATTCAGACTTCCCTTGAACGGGTTGCTTATTACGCCACGGCACCGATGAACCAAGGAGTGAATGCATGAACACTGCCGATGTCATCCTTGTCAAAACCATCGGCGAACGCTGCCGCACCTGTTTTACCTGTGTGCGCGAGTGTCCAGCCAAAGCCATCCGTATTGAAGATGGTCAGGCCATGGTTCTTCACGAGCGGTGCATCGGGTGTGGCAACTGTGTTCAGGTGTGCAGTCAGGGTGCCAAACAGGCTGTTGATTCCCTTGAACTGGCTGAAGAAATTCTGGCTGGCGGTTCCCAAGTGGCTGCGGCCATCGCTCCGTCCTTTGCCGCGGAATTCACCCAATATGACGAAAACACCCTGGCCGGAATGTTGCGCGCCGTGGGCTTTGATATTGTTCACGAAGTTGGGTTTGGGGCCGACCTGATCGCCGAACGCACCCGCGAGTTGGTGGAAGACGGCCCCATCAAACGTTGGATTGCCACCTCTTGCCCGGCCATCGTCACCTTTGTTC
>JAUUYW010000463.1 GCA_030590265.1 Candidatus Krumholzibacteriia bacterium | reverse complement strand
GGAATTCCCAGTCAATGATGTTCAAACCCTTGCTGATCATCACCAGGAAACAGAGCATCAGGGCGCCGGAAAGCAGAAGGCTGCTGACAACCTGGGCGGCCAGCAGGCGGCCCAGATAAATGGCCCGACGGCGCACGGGGCGGGTCCAGAGATAAACGATGGTGCCTTCTTCCACCTGTTCACCGATGGCGCTCACACCCACGGCCATGGCCACGATGGGAATAAGGAAAGGAATGATCACTTCGTGGGTCAGACTGCTGAGTTGCAACTGGGCAGTGAGACCTTGATCGCCAAACCAGATCCGGATGGCCAGAACCACCAACACAGGCAGCATACTGATGGCCCCCAGGCTGAAAAGCCGGCGGCGGCGAGACATCTCGCGCAAAGAAAACCAGCAAATCCACTATACGGCTCCAACGCTGGGCAACGCAGAGGGGTCCTTGTCCAGGACTATGGGCTGGGGTTTGTAATCCATCGTTTCACTCATTTTATCTTCCGTTCCATGGTCGTTTTGCTCGATTCTATTTTTCGGTCAAATACTGGAAAACCGCTTCGAGGCTGTCATCCAGGGTGATGATTTCTTCGACGGACAGATTGTTGGCCAAAATCCACTCTGGCAGGGCCTGGTAAAAATCCATGGCGTGATCGGTGCGCACCACAACCCGGTTGTCGTCTTCGACTTCAACGCTGACCACGTGGGGTCGACCAATGAGCAGGGCCGCCAGCTCACGCGCCACTTGGGAGACCAAAGCCACCGTAGTGGGGTGGTCGCTGATCTTGTCGCGAATTTCGGTCACGCTGCCTTCGGCCAGGACTTTGCCGCGATCGATGAGGATGATGTCGCTGGTCATGGACTCGACCTCGGGCAGGATATGGCTGGAAACCAGAACCGTGCGGCCGGCCTCTCCCAGTTCGTGCACCAAATCAATGGTGTGCTTGCGCGACACCGGATCCATGCCGTTGAGAGGTTCGTCCAGAAAAATGACTTCGGGATCGTGGGCCAAAGCCTGGGCCAATTTCACCTTTTGGCGCATTCCCTTGCTGTAACCGCCAAGACGACGATCGGCGGCGGCGGTCAGCTCGAATCGATCGAGCCAATAGTCCACCCTTTGGTTCACTTCATCCTTTTTGAAGCCCATCAAACGCAGGCTGAGGCTGAGAAATTCACGGCCGGTCATCCATTCGGGGAGGGAATCACTTTCAGGACAAAAACCAACCTGGCGGTACCATCCCACTTCGTCGCGCAGCCGTCGGTTGTGAACCAGCACCTGGCCGTGACTGGGTTCGATGAGACCGGCCAGCATTTTGAACAGGGTGCTCTTGCCGGCGCCGTTGGCACCCAGCAATCCCACAACTCCGGTTCCCACGCTCAGGGTGCAGTTGTTGACGGCGATCACTTCGCCAAACCACTTGCCCACCCGGTCGGCGGAAATGCGCACCTGGTCGCGTCCCACTTGCACACCGGTCATGAGACCACCTCCACCGGCCGAATTCGTTTGTAAAGCACGGCTATGGCGGCAATGGTGCCCAACAGGACCACCGCAAAACTGGCCCAACCGCTACCACCCAAACGTTGGTCGGCCGAGAAGATGAAGGCTCCGGCGTTGTGGTAATTGCCCAGGAAGTTGATCACTTCAAGGTTGTTGCGACCCAGGCCCCGGACAATGAGGTGCATAGCCTCGGTTCCGGTGATCAAAATAGTCCACCAGACCATCACGTAGATGGAGCGTTTGCCCAGAGATGAAAAGGCCAGCAGAACAAGGCTGAGACTGATCCCGGTCAGAGTGCAGAAAACCGTCGCTCGCAAGGGAATCAAAAACAGCAAATCCTTGGCGCCAGCTTCGGGCGCGATCAGGTAGGAGAACAGACACAACGCCAGGGTGGGGAAAAGCGTCACCAGAAAGTAATAAAAAATGATGATCAGACTTTTGCCACCGACATAGGATTTCAATCCCAGTGGACGACTGAAGTATAGGGACAAACCATTGTCCCGGCGGTCGGCGGCAATCAAACCGGCACCGATAATGGCCAGCAAGGCAAACACCGGAAATCGTTGGCCTTCAATGAAGGCCAGGAAACCGGCAGCGTCGATGCTGGTCCAGCCACCGGCAAGCACATCCAGCAGATCACCGGCTTTGAGTTTGAAATAAATAATGACTGCTTTGACAATGGCTGGAATCCAGGAACCAATGACCAGGACCAACAGCCAGCGACTTTTCAGGGGTTCGGTGATACCCCGGCGGGCGATGACCCACCAGGCAGGCCAGGCCTGCTCGTCCGAAGGTTCCCAATGTGTGTATCCTCTATCGTAAACAGGCATGGAATCAGGCCTCCACCATTTTGTAAAATTCATCAGCCAGAGAAACAGGGCGACGGCGAACCCGGCGCAATGCGTAACCGGAATCAGCTGCTACCGAAAGGATGGCTCCCACACCAGCGGCGGCAGGGAAAGGAACTGAATCACCGGTTTCGACAGGAGCTGCGTCGGTTGAACTCGTCATATTCTGAAATTTCTGCAATTTCTGCATATTCAGCTTTACCAGCATCAGGCGCTTGTCCACGGTGACTTCCGCACCCAGTTTTTCAAGACCGGCCAGAAAAACCGCATCGTTACCAAAGCCTTCCACCTCAAAAACCTGCAGGGGTTCATGACCAATGGCGTCAATTTTTTCCCTGGCCAGCAATTCGCCATCCCGAAGAACCAGAATTTCATCGCAGACGGTTTCCACATCGGCCAGCAAGTGGGTCGAAAGAATCACTCCCAGCCCCTTGTTATGG
>JAUUYW010000471.1 GCA_030590265.1 Candidatus Krumholzibacteriia bacterium | reverse complement strand
TGGTGTGCTGCCGTAGTAGCCCGGCGTCCAGGAACTCACCGCGTAGCCATTGAATTGCGCCCAGCCTTCAAGCCAGGCGATGTCTTGACTTTCCTGGCACCAGAAACAATGCCCGCAATCGGTCGGGTAATTGGGATCGCAAATGCCGTTGCAGTAGTTAAAGGGCTCCCAGCTGGCCATCTCATGGTCGAACCAGTGGCCGTACTCGTGCCAGAGAACACCATCACGCCAGCTGAAGTCGCTGCGCATCTGGATGCGACCACTGGGACTGCAATTGGGCCAGGCCGCCGAAGGCCACTCGACCCGAGCCTGGGGCACATCGTAGCCCAGCACGTAGTCGTGCACCCAGCCGCGGGACCCCTGAGTGTGCAGGAATACCGAAGCCTGGAGATCCGGGTTGGCCGGAATGAGCGAACCCAAGGCGAGATTGGATCCGGAGTAGTTGTCAGTCACACCGGTGCTGTAGACATAGTTATTACCACTGGAGGGCTCATAAACCCTCATGCGGTTATTGTTGAGGATGAACTTGACGTAGATGTCCGGATCGCTGAAGACATCACCGTCACTGCTGTCCACATTGATGGAGTAGTAACCGTCGTAGTTGGTGGATCCGCTACCCATGAGGTCATCCGCGCCGGCGTCCTCATCCCAGATCTCTACGGTGATGGAGTGGGCAGGCAGGTAACCGCCACCATCCAGGGTGCAGCCAAAACGGCCGGACACGGTGATGGTGCGGAGCAATGGGTCGTGGATTACGTTTGGCGGAGTCCCCAGAATCAGGTCGGTCTCCCCCCAGCTGGGATCCCCTGGAATGTCCATGTAAGCGGGGACCTTTTCCACGGGTGCGCCTTCAGTCATGTTGCGGACGTTCCGCTCCGAAAGATTGATGGCGAAGGGAATTGTGTGCCCCTTGAACTCACAAGTGAATTCGAGAGGTTTTTCAGGATCAAAAGCACGGGCTGTAAAATCAACCGTGATCCGGTCGCCAGCCATCATGGCTGTTGACCCATGGGCCCTGTTGAGGCTGGCAGTCCAGCCGTCACTGACCAGGGCGAACTGGGACAGGGTCCCATCCTCGCCACAAAGAATTTCCAGGCGTCCCTCATAGGAATCACCTGCGTTGACCGCGATGAAGGGCGAAACAAGACGCACTTCGACATCGGGTGTGACATCAGCCATAGCCGTACTGGACAACCCAACCAGGATCGCCAACAACAGCAGGCATCGTAATGATCTGCTCATGGCTATCCTCCTAGTTTTGGCTGCCGGGGGCCGGACGTGGCACGGCCGGGGCGGCGGGAGCCGGGGGCGAAATGATGGCGGCGATGGATGCTTCAATCCGTTCGGCCAATTCCACGTTGCCGGCGGAACGGGCGTACCGGACCTGAATACCCAGGATATCCAGTTCGGTTTGCTGTTTGATGGTGGCAATCTCCTGCTGGATGGCCTGGTTGGCCATATGGTCAGTGGTGTTGGCAGCGCGCAGGGCCAATTCGGAAATCTCACCTCGGCTCACATCCATGACCACTTGGATTTCGTTCATCATGGGTAATTTGAGGTCCTGGGCTTCCAGAGCTTTGTCTTGGTTGACCTCCGCAGCGGGCGCAGGCGGGGTGGTTGGCAATTGAGGTTCTGGGTCAGCGGCCACCACAGACATGGCGACCGAGGAAATGATCAAGACGAGAATAAAACGGGCAATGACATTCATGGCGCACCTCAAGTGTTTCAGTTTTGGACGATAAGGGGCTTCTGGTAATTGGATTTGGACAATTCTGGAAATATCACAATAATGATGAAAGAATTTTCAATAATGTCTGGATTTTGTTGATAGGCAACGACTTCGTTTTTTCCATCATCTCTTTTCATTAGAGGTTTTTACCCTGCGGGACCATCTCTCCATTCAACACCACATTCAGCACCAAAAATGTGGTAAACTTACAGATGATAGTCGCCCTTTATGGAACATTCTCTCCCCCGGCAATGTCCCGATTTGAATGGCTTCCTCTCTTCTCATCCCCCGGAGCTGCAAAAAACATGTGTTCACAAAATGTTATCTCCCGAACATTCCTCGTGGTGTCTGTTGTCTTGTTGTTTGGTTGTTTGGTTCCTTTTTCAGCCGCTGCTGAACATGCACACCAACCGGCCGATGACCCTTCACCTCTGGAACTTCAGGAAACCCTTCTCGAACACCGTCTGCAGGAAGCCGCCACCAAAACTCGTCTGGTCCGGGGATTGGCCGAGGCACAATACCAACGGACCTTCAACCAAGAGCAATATGATGTTCAGCATTATGACCTCGCTATAGAATTGTTCCCTACACCGGAGCAAATCGAAGGCACTGTTGCGACCACCGCCATTGTCACCGGTGACGCCATCTCCACCCTGGATCTGAACTTCGACAACAACATGAACGTCAGCGCCGTTGCTGCGGGTGGCTTTCCTTCCACCTACTCCCACACCAACGATATCCTGACCATCAACCTGGACCGGACTTACACCAACGGCGAAACGGTGCTGGTCTCCGTCACCTACAATGGTGACCCGGCAGGCGACGCTTTCGGTTGGTCGAGTCACAACGGCAACGACATGATCTGGACCTTGAGTGAACCTTTCGGTGCCCGCACCTGGTGGCCCTGCAAGGATCTGAACACTGACAAAGCCGAGTCCATCGACATCCGCATCACTGTACCCGACAACGGATT
>JAUUYW010000567.1 GCA_030590265.1 Candidatus Krumholzibacteriia bacterium | reverse complement strand
GCCCGCAATGAAAACTGGTGGCCGCTGCTGACCGACCTGCCGCGCCGGTTCGTGCTGCGCTTTGCCGCCGAAGGCATTAAGATCCCGTACCCGCGTCTGGAAAGGGATGATGGTCCGGATCAGAAGCCGCTGGCCTCAAGATCCTGAACTACATTTTCGGAAGAAAAGTCTCCCAGGATCCGATGTAAGAGAACGGTCTTTCCAACTCCGTGAAGCCCCAGGAGCATGTAGTTACGGGGTGGTTTTCCGACACGCTCCTAGCTTAAATGAAAATAACCAGAGACCTGAGGGATTGGGGTTTTAATGTGCTTCGTTCAAGGAATAAAAAACAATGGATAGATTAAGAAGTCTTGTACGTCTGAAACGTTTCTGGGTTGCCACAGCATTCATTCTCTACATCTTGTTTGGATTCTTTGGTGCTCCTCCAATTGTCCAAAAGCAAATCCTGAAAAACGTCACCGAGAAAACAGGGCGGCAGGCAACTTTGCGTGAGGTTCGCGTCAATCCCTTGATTTTAAGTGTTGCTCTGCGCGATTTCAACCTGTTGGAATCTGATGGTTCTTCCCTGATTAGTTTTGACGAAGTCTACCTGGATTATCAGGTTTCAAGTCTTGTGCGTTGGGCTCATACATTCCGTGAAATCCGCCTGGACAGTGTGCAGGTGCACGCCCGAATCATGCCCGATGGCCAGCCTTGTTTTGCCGATATCCTGGAACACGTGGAAGCTATGGCCGCAGCAGATACGACCAAAGAACCTCCCACCGTGCCTCGTCTCCTGATCGGTCGCTTCCTGGTGGTGGGAGCTGAATTGAAGGGCACCAATCTGAACGCAGCTGAATCTGAAATCGCCGTTTTTACACCCATTAACCTGGATTTGAAGGATTTTTCTACTCTGCCCGAAAAGAACGGCCTCTATTCCATGGCCGCCACCGGCGTGGGTGGAGGAAGTTGGGCATGGGAGGGCACACTCCTGTTTGATCCGCCTTCATCCGATGGTCACTTCAGCATGCAGGGCATGCAACTCTCCGAAATATGGAAGATCGGACACCAAAGAGTCCCTTTTGAAATCACCGGTGGTGAGATGGGTTGGGACATGGACTACAGTTTTCGTGCCTTTGGTGATTCGGTGGTCGCCCGCCTGGACAGCGTGGGCATGGAGATGAAAAATCTGCAATTGCAATCCGCAGAAGGTGCCCCGGAGTTGTTGGCAGTGGATCGCTTTGCCGTTTCGGGTTTGACCCTGCGTTTTCCCGAACAGGAAGTGGCCGTGGACCGGGTCGACCTGGCCGGGGCCAACCTCCAAGCCTGGCTTGATGAGGATAAAATTCTGAACTGGTTGGCACTGATCCCTCCCATGCCCGTGCCGGCCGATTCTGCTGCTGCGGCCAATGCTGAAATGCCGCCGTGGCATGCAACACTGGACACCCTTGCCATAACCGATTGCAGTTTTCATTTCGAAGACCGCAGCACGGATCCTGTTTTTACCTTCGATGTGGCTCCCATCGGCGTGATGGTGAACAACATTTCCTCCGAACCAGAGGCCATTTTTGACCTTGAGGTGAACCTGGGATTGGCTGGTTTGGGTGAGTTTAATACCACCGGCACGGTCAGCGCCCAGCCGCCTTCGGCAGATCTGGATGTTGAAATGCACGGCCTGCCCTTGCCTGTTTTTCAGCCCTATG
>JAUUYW010000115.1 GCA_030590265.1 Candidatus Krumholzibacteriia bacterium | reverse complement strand
GACCTGGTCATGCGTTCCATCTTCAACGCCACCGTGGCCGGAGTTGTAACTTATGACGACAACACCGGACCCGAAGCAGGCCAGGTTGTTTACATGACCTTCGACCTGGGCTATCTGGAGGAAGCAGTCGGCCGGCAATTGGTGGAAAATTCCATGGCTTACCTTTTGGCCAGAGAAGCACCTGGAAATGCATCCATCAGCGGCACTGTTACTTTGTCTGATTCTGAAGACGCTTCAGGTGTGACCGTCACTCTCTCCAGCGGTGAAACAACAACAACCGGTCCCAGTGGCCAATACATCCTGATCGGGTTGCACGGAAGCACCTACACCGTGACAGCTACCCTGGAAGGTTACGGCCCCGCAGAAACCACCTTGGTGCTGGGTCCCGATGAAGCGGCCACGGGAGTGGACCTGGCTCTCTCCCCCATAATCCAGGTGAGCTATTCGGCCCAACCTGAAGCCGATATTCCTGACTTCGACGAGGATGGAGTGTCCAGCATTATTTCGGTGGTTGAGGAGGGTCTGGTCAACAACCTGAACATCGACATCAACATCGAACATCCTTCCATCGGGCAGCTGGTGGTAACTCTCACCAGCCCTCGTGGGACCATTGTGACTTTGCACAATGAAACCGGAGCCACTGCCGACGACATCATTGGCAATTGGCCGGCCAATCTGCTGGTGGACGGCCCGGGAACTCTCGACGATTTCCTGATAGAACAGGTGCAGGGAGATTGGACTCTGCACGTTGCTGATCTGGGTTTTGGTGCCTGGGGCACTTTCCATTCCTGGGGCCTGAATTTGGCCATCACTCAGGAGGACCTGTCACCGGTTGATGATCAATTGCCGGCGGTAACACGATTGGTGGGGAACATTCCCAATCCCTTCAACCCGCGAACTGTCATCAACTTTGAACTGCACACCCAAGGGACGGCAGTGCTTTCCATTTATGACATTCGTGGCCACCAGGTCAAGGAACTGCTGCGGCAGGATCTGGCCCCGGGTCGTCATGAGGTGATCTGGGATGGTCGGGATTCTGCTGGTCGTGCTGTGGCCAGTGGATTGTACTTCTCCCGTTTGCAGGCTGGTGGGGTGCAGGAATTGTTGAAGATGACCTTGGTGCGGTAAAATCAATTTAGCCCGGAAAGTGTTTTTCCGGGCTAAATTCCCCCTTTCTCACATTTCCCCCCCCTCCATAATCTCGTTTGTGGTAAAGTATTCTCAATTCTCAGTTTCCTCTTTCCACATGCTCTTGGGCCGGGGGGTTAGTTATGCAGAATATTCACCAAAACTATCTCGTTTCATTTTTTCTTCTCCTCACATTTTTCCTGATGGTTTTTCTGCACCCATCCATGGTGCGTGCAGATCCACCCACAGCCTTCGACCTGCGCGATGTGGAAGGAGTTAATTTCGTCACTCCGGTCAAAAGCCAGTCTGGGGGAACCTGCTGGACTTTCGGGGCCATGTCGGCCATGGAAGGCAATATGCTGATGACCGGTGCCTGGGCTGCTGCCGGGGAGACAGGCCTGCCAAATCTGGCCGAATACCACCTGGATTGGTGGAACGGATTCAACCAGCACAACAACGATGACCTTGATCCTCCTTCGGGCAGTGGCTTGATTGTCCATCAGGGCGGGGATTACCGAGTGACATCCGCCTATCTGACCCGTGCAGAGGGAGCAGTTCGCAACATTGATGGTCAATCCTACGATTCTCCGCCGGTCCGGCATCAGGATACTTACCACTATTTCTATCCGCGGGATATCGAATGGTACGTCATGGGTACTGACTTCGGGAACATGGATCTGATCAAGGAAAAAATCATGAGCGAAGGAGTTCTGGGCACCTGCATGGCCTATGACGAATCTTTCATGTCTGGCATCAACCACTACCAGCCACCCGGCAATCCAATGCTGCCCAATCATGCCATCTCCATTGTCGGCTGGGACGATAACCACGTGACCCAGGCCCACGACAACGGGGCCTGGCTTTGCAAAAACAGTTGGGGAACAGCATGGGGGGACGAAGGTTATTTCTGGATCTCGTACTACGACCGGTGGTGCTGTCAGGAGCCTCAGATGGGAGCGGTCTCCCTGCAGGACGTCGAGCCGATGCGCTACGATAGGGCCTATTTCCACGACTACCACGGTTGGCGGGATACGATGGGCGATTGTGACCTGGTCTTCAACGCTTTTGTGGCCGAAGAGGCGAGCCTGATTCAGGCAGTCAGTTTTTTTACTGCGGCCGACAATGTGACTTACATCGTCTCGATTCACAATCAGTTCACCGATGGTGTGCTCTCTGAACCGGTTTCCACCATGACCGGCACCATCGAGTTCACTGGTTTTCATACCATCGATCTGGATATTCCGGTGGATCTGACCTTGGGAGAGGAGTTCTTCGTCAGCCTGGAATTGTCCATTGGTGGTCAACCGTATGATCGCACCAGCGATGTACCGGTTTTACTGGGAGCAAGCTACCGGACAATTGTAGAGTCAACGGCTTCTGCCGGTGAAAGTTTCTACTGGGATGGAAGCAGTTGGATCGACTTGCAGGAATATGACGATCCAAACTTCCCTGGTACTGCCAATTTTTGTATCAAGGCGCTGACCGTGGAACGCGGGCTTAAAGTGACCCCTGCCGAAGGATTCCGATCTGAAGGTCCAGTCGGTGGACCATTCAGCCCCTCCTACAGCACCTATGATTTTGAATACCGGGGAACCGGCTCCATCCAGTTCGAAGTCACCCTCTCACCCCAAGTAGGTTGGTTCACCTTGGAAGGAATTTTGACCGGCGAACTGGCAGGCGGTGAAAGTGGCCAGATCAGTGTCGTGGTGGATGAGGAAAGTGCCGCAAATCTGGCCAGTGGTGCATACTACTGTGATGTTGTTTTTACCAACCTGACCGACCACGCCGGTGATACCACACGCTCTGTCGTTTTGGCCGTTGGCGATGTCGAGCAACAGTTGACCTGGAACTTCGACACCGATCCCGGCTGGTCTACTGAGGATTTGTGGGCCTATGGACGGCCCACTGGACAGGGTGGCCAGTATGGCGGGCCGGATCCGACAAGCGGCTATACTGGCACCAATGTTTATGGGTTCAACCTCAATGGCGACTATCCCAACGATCTTCCTGAGCGGCACCTTACCAGCATTGCCATCGATTGTTCACAATTATTCAGCGTGGGGCTGCGATTCCAGCGTTGGCTTGGTGTCGAAGATCCGGAGTTTGATCATGCCTACGTCCGGGTCAGCAATGACGGGGTGAATTGGTTTACTGTGTGGGCCAACGATTCCGAGATTACGGACAGTTCATGGCAGGCCATGGAATTGGATCTGTCGGCGGTGGCCGACGGACAGGAAACAGTTTACTTGCGCTGGACCATGGGCAGCACCGACGTTGGCTGGCAATACTGCGGCTGGAACATCGACGATGTTGAGATTTGGGCCATAGCCCCACCTGGGATGGCCCCAGTTTCCGGCGGAGGGACTCCCGAGGTCATTGGCCTAACCGGGATTTGGCCCAATCCATTCAATCCGCGCACAAGCATCGGCTTCTCTCTGCCAGCAACCGCTAATGTTGAGCTGGGTATCTACGATCTGCATGGAAGATTGGTCACGGTTTTGACCAACCAGATCTTTGCTGCCGGGAGTCATTCGGTGACCTGGATTGGCACTGATAGCAAGGGCCGCCAACTCAGCAGTGGTGTCTATTTTGCCCGGCTTCGCACCGGGGAAGTTCTGCAAACCCGGAAGCTGTTGCTGGTCCGGTAGGCCGAAGAGGGATTTGTACCATCTGAATGTGCACTGAGAGTATCCTCACGGTTTACTCTCAGGGCACAAGTGTCAGTTTCCTGGTAAAAGATGTGTTGGGCGTTTTCAACCGGACCAAATAAACCCCCGCAGCAAATCCATTTGGCTGCCAAGGCAAAGCGTGGGGACCATCCTGCAAAATGGTAGCAGGCAACAGAGTAGCAACTCGATGGCCGGCCAGGTCGTGAATGGACATTTCCACCTGGGTTTCGCTGGGCAATTCAAAACGAATCATGGTCTGGGGATTGAACGGATTGGGCCAGGCTTCCAGTGCAATGGTCGGGAAACCAGGCAGTGGAGCCGGGCTGGTGGTGCCGATTTCCACCTGATCGGCGTAAATATCCGCAACGTAGAGAGTGGTGCGATCATCAGTCCAGGTCAGGATGGCCCCACCGGCGGCGAGAATCAGGTTGGGCCGATTCTGGTTGCCATCGGCGATGCTGATAGCTTGACCGTCCAGGGTCAATTGAGGTTGCCCGTCACCATTCAGATGCTGCACATAGATATCTTCGCGGCCAGTACCCTGGCGGTTGTCCTCCCAGGCGATCACAGCTCCACCTTGACCATCACTGATCGATCGATTGTCACGCTGGGCATCAGGGGCCAGGCACACCGGCTCACCGTTGTATTGCCAGGCGATGCTTCCTCCGACAAGAACACGCTGGGCGTAAATATTGAGATCCCAAGGCGGTCCCGATGCCGTTCGGTAATCAAACCAGCTGACGATGACACCACTCTGACCATCGGTGCAAGCCGAAGGACGATACTGGCTGTTGGTGGCAGTGCAAAGGGCCAACCCGTTGCTGTTCCAAAGTGAAACACCAGTGGCCGCATCCAGCTTCTGGGCATAAATATCGTAGTCGCCGCTGCGTTGATCGCGCCAGGCAACAATGGGATTCCCGTCTTCGGATTCAATGATGACCGGAGATTTTTGGCTGTCATTGGCAGCCACAACCACAACCCCGTCGTCTCCCCAAAGCAAATCGCCGTCGGAGTTGAGGTGCTGGGCGTGCAGGTCGTTCACATCGGATTGGGAATCCGTAAAAACAACAAAAGCTCCACCCTGACCATCAGCGCAAATGACTACGTTATTCTGATCCCAATCCAAAATATTGATGGGCAGAGGCTCGCCATTATTCCACTGTGCAATGCCATCGGCGTTGAGATGTTGACCGTAAATGTCGCTGAAAATCAGGTCGTTGTTTTTGTCTTGCCAGACGATGATCACACCGCCGGCTCCATCGCTGCACATGGAAGGTTGCTCCTCGTTGCCTGCTCCAATGGCCACGGGCACACCATTGGTTGTCCACAAAGGAAGGCCGTTGGCATCGATGCGTTGGCAGTAGATGTCGCGCTGCCGCATGCTGAAAAGTCGACTATCCTGCCAGACGACAAAGGCTCCACCCAAACCATCGGCAACTACCGGAGTGACGCCACAGGTCCCGTCGCTGCTGTGATAGAGATTTTGGTTGTCATTGGCGGTGCAAACAGGAACACCGCCCTGGGTCCAAACTGCAACCCCATCTTCATTCAGCCGCTGCATGTAGATATCTTTCTGCTCGGCCCGCTTGTCTTCCCAAACGATGAGAGCACCGTTCTGATTGTCGGTGGTGAGATAGACATCATCCTTTTCACCGGGAACAGTGCTGACCGGAACGTTGACCAGGGGATCGTTGGGCCAGGTGGCATTGGCGATGGAGGAGGTCAACAGGATGGCAAAGAAGATTGTGGAAATACGCAGCGGTGTCATGATGCAAACCTCAGAGTGGGTGTGAGATGGAGGCGAAGATAGATTTTAGCATAACTGGTTTTGGTTTTGTGTTTGTTTTCCCCTCCACCACCATTTGACACCTGGTTTCAGCTGATGCTACCATACTCCTTTCCCAATCCAAGGAGCCCGGATATGCGGCCAATTATTCCATTTACGCTATTTCTGATCCTGCTGGCCAGCCTTCTGCTAGGCTCTCCAATGGCACTGGCCATTGCCGATAAAGAGGACACACAGGCCGAGGAAAGCCATAATTTTATCCTCTTCTGGGAAGGCACCAACCCACTCATGAAAATGAGTGACCTGGTGGCCTACTGCGCCCCGGTATTCTGGTTCTCTCCCGACGAACCGGAGCTGGGCACTCGTCAAGGGAAAGACATCAAGATTCCTGCACCCTTTCCTTTTGACGATGATGCAGAGACTCCCATCGTATATTATCAAGTGCCCAAGGTGATCGTATCGAGCGATGGTGATTATTACGAACCCGAGGTGAATGAGAAAAATATTGGTGATACCATCCTGGACCTGAGTAAGATTTACGGCTTCGATCTCGACTACAATCATTATTACCGATTCGAATCCGGATTGGGGGGACACGACCACGATACGGAGCAGGTCCAGTTCAAGATTTATGTCCATCGATATGAAAGCGCCACCGGCGCCACCTATCAACTTTATCTGCTGCAGGTGACCGCCAAGGCCCACGCCCTGATGTGGTATGACAACATCTACAAGGTCAATCGGGACAACCTGAACGAGGAGCTGGAACTCCCCTTCCACATCTTCGTGGAGGAAGGCAAGCACGCCAGCATCACGGACATGAACGCCGATGGGTATTACACTCCCGGATACGATGTCAACGTTCGCAGGAACGACGCCTGGGGATTGCGAGACGTGATTCGCACTGGTGCCCTGTTCTCACCGAAATTCGAAGGTTGGATGGCCAAGGTAAGGCAGGACCCTCACCGGGTTTTTCCGCCCCTGCCTGCAGACAGTCCGCACCGGGCCAAGCACTCGCGCAATGGCGAGTATGCACCCGACAACGCCATCTACGAGTTGCGGCCCATGCCGTCGCACGAAGCAGCCTTGCCCGACAAGGCCCTGGCCAAGGACATGGTGAGCTACTATTCCGAAGGATGGCCCGTGACCAAAGAGCTTTCCGGTGAGGCAAAATTCTTCGACTGGTGGCAGGCCGAGAACTTCATCCATTCGCTGGCTGTTGCTTTTCGCTGGAATGATGTGGCCGGCGTATCCTTCTGCTTTCCGCTCCTGATCGTCAAGAACGTGGAAGCGCCGCTGGTTGGAGGCTGGCTCGTGAATCGGATCTATCTGCAAGACCATGCCTTGAGGGACTTCGGCTACAACATCCTGTACACACCTTCGGCTTCGCGTTTCCTGGATGGGTATTTTGCAGCTGGTTTGGAAGTCGATTTCTACGAATCACCCGGAGTAGATGAGTTGTTTCGGAGCACCGACTTCGTGTACGAAACTGGCATCAAGTTGCGCGGAAACGTGAAGTACTCTCCCTTGAAATTTCTGAGCGTTTTGACTGATTTTTGGGGTGTGCGGTTGGGTGTTAAGGCAAAGGGTTTCATGAAAATCGACGAACTGAGCTATGTCCTCGAATTCGGCGCCGGGGTCTGGTAATACTAGCGTTTCTTAAACTCTATTCGGTAGGCGAGGGAAGCAACTGCTGCCACTGATTCACAAGCCTGAGAATGCTGCTTTGCCTGCCTAGGGTTGAACGTTGGACAATGAGTTGGCCGGTGTTCCCACTGACCGCCATACTCGACATCAGGGTGGTTTCTATGCGGTCGGCAATGATGTTGGTGACACCAAAACTCAAACCCCCTTTAACATTTTCAACAACATCTACTGCAAGGATCTGCCCCTTGGGAGTTTGGTAATAAAGCTTGTCTCCGGAGGGTGACCATTTGGGTTTGAAGCCCCCATTTGCTGAAATGCGCCAGCGCCCATTGCCCGGTTCGAGGGATTCCACAAATATTTCGGCTTGTCCTGTTTCACTGGACACATAGGCAATCCACTGGTCATTTGGAGAAAAATATCCTGAGGCTTCCCAGTACTCGACCGAGTCATGGAAGTGCTTGTATTCCTTGGTGGTGAAATTGAAGAGGCCAAGTACCAAATTCCCTGTGGAATCGGTTTCCGTATAGGAAAGCAAATTACCATCGCTGGACCAATCAGAAGGGAAAACATCAGCCCCCACTTCAAAAAGAAGTTCTGCTGTTCCGGTTCCGTTGATTTCTTTCCGGTAGATGGCTTTGGGCCCATTCCGATCGGAGGCAAAGGTGATCCACTCACCATCGGGTGACCAAATACCCCGGGTTTCTGATTCCGCACCAAAGGTGAATCGGGTGCGAAGATTTCGTTCAATATCCAGGATCCAGATGTCAAAAGTACCGTTTCTGGAGTCTAGCAGTGAAAGGACCAGCTGATTGTCATCTGGGCTGAGATCGAAACCATAAGTCACCAGGGGTTCGTTGAGTGGGGATTCATTGGAACCGTCGGGATCCATGATGAACAACTGGGAATTGTCGAAACCGCCGCCCCCAGTTGAGTAGGCCAAAACTCCCGAACTGCTGGCTGACATGATACTCAAATGGGCTGCGGGTAGGGCGAGAACACCATCCATAATTGGGCGGGCCGGACCTGTGAATTCGCCGAGCTCAGGGTCGAATGGGCGGGCCATGAGAATGGTGTCATAAACAAAAAGCAACTCACCAGAGGCAAACTCCACACTGGTTTGGCAAGACATCAGGGTTTTGTGGATGGTTGTGTCAATGCTGGCAAAACGCAGGCTCGAATCGAGCCCATCGTTGGATCCGGATCGCGACACGGCGATATAGAGGAATGCTTCACCACCGGGCAACCATTTTGGGAAGCGGTGGGATCGGAAAGCCAAATTTGCTGCCAGACTAGTGATTTCGACAGGTTGTCCGCCAGTGGCAGGAACAGAGAAAATGGAGGAAATGTGGCTGGGGGCAAAGATGATCTGATCGTTCTCGTTCCAGGATCCTCCCTTACCGTTTTCAGCTGAACAAATGGTGACGACGGGGCCGCCGGCAATACCTACCCGGACCAACTTGTTCGTGGTAAAAAAGGCTACGGTGCGGCTATCAGGTGACCAGAATGGATAGTGAGCTCCGCGGGTGTTGGCAATGGGGGTGATGTTGCGTTTTTGGAGGTCCCGGATGTAGAGCAGGATTTGACCGGTGGAGTCCACGGCAGAGAATGCCAGGTAACGGGAATCGGGACTTACGGCCACGGGACCAGGCCTGGCAGGGCTCAAATTCATCTGAACACCGGGTGGTAGGATGATTGAAGACTGAACCAGGGCGGGCGGTTCCAACTCAGGGCCAATCACACCGGTCATGGCAAGGAAAGACACAAGGCCCAAGGCGATGGCCAACACTCCAACTGTAATCCAGTGTAGAGGATTGGGCCGGGAGAAAACGGTCCTTTCAGCCGGTGGCAAATCACCAACCATGGAAAGGCCGATCACTGAAGATGTTGAGCCTTCCAAAGCCACCCGCACCTCGCCGATATCGCGCATTCGATTTTGAGGATCTTTTTCGAGGCAGCGTCGGCAGATCTGGACCAGCAATGGGCTGGCTTCAGGGGGACAGGATTCCCAATCGGGCTCTTT
>JAUUYW010000170.1 GCA_030590265.1 Candidatus Krumholzibacteriia bacterium | reverse complement strand
GTGACGACCAGGGCCATGATCGCCCCCAGCGGATCCATGGCAAAACCGATGTCGACCTGGAAGTTTCCGAACCCCATCCAGGTGGCCACCGAGTCGGAGACCAAGCGGTGCTCGGGTGCCATGCCGGTCAGCCGCAAAAAGACGACGATGGACATGACGAACGAGGCACCCACTGCGGCGCAGGCCAACAGCCCGGCCGCCTGTTTGGGCAGGCGCCGGTTCAGCAGACCATTGACCGTTGCCCCGATCAGGGGCACCAGCACGATCCACCTCAGCAAAGTTTCTGTTGCGTGGCTATCCACTGATTTACTCCATCAGGGCTTTGAGGTCATCGACATTCACGGTGCGGCGCCGGCGGTAGATTTCCACCAACAAGGCCAAACCGATGGCCGCTTCAGCGGCTGCGACGGCAAAATTCATCAAGACAAATACATGGCCGCCACCATCGCCGTGCACCCGGCTGAAGGCGGCAAAAACAATGTTCACCGAGCAGAGCATCAGCTCCACGCACATGAGCATCACAAGGGCGTTGCGGCGCACAATAAACCCGACCATACCGGTTAGAAAAATGGCGCCGGCCAACAAAAGGTAATGAGTGAGGGTTATTTCCATGGCAGCTTCCTCTCTCCCTGGGCTATGGCCAGAGCGCCGATGATGGCCACCAGCAGCACAATGGAAATCATTTCAAAAGCCAGCAGATAACGACCCAGCAAAAGACGGCTGACCATTTCGACGGTGCCAAATCCTTCTGCAGGCATATCACCGAGGGGGCGAGTCCCTCGCTCGCTGACCCAACCAATGATCGTCACGCCGATGGCCAAAGGCGGCACGGCAATCAACGGGATCAAACCCTTGCCGATGGGTTTGTCTTCACCATCGAGCACCGGTCCCTGCAGCATCATGATGACAAACAGGAAGAGCACCATGATGGCTCCGGCGTAAACCAGGATCTGCATGATGGCCAGAAAGGGTGCCGACAGCAGGGCAAAGATCCCGGCAGCACAGACGAAGGAAAAAATCAGCCACACCGCGGAAACCACCGCGTTGCGCTGAGTCACCGTCATCAGGGCCCCGAGGAACATCAGGATGCCGCAGAACCAAAACAGAAAACTTTCCATTGGGCCTTTCCCTCTTCCATTGCTAAAACAGTCTCTGCAAAAGCAGCCTATCTGGTCCCTTCGAACTTGTTGTTCAAAAGAAATTCCTTGTCTACGATGAACTTTTCCCTGCTGTCCGCCGCAATTTCGTAAATGCCCGTATCCATGCGAATGGCATCGCAAGGGCAGGCCTCTTCGCAAAGACCACAGTACACACAGCGCAACAAGTCGATGACGAAAGTCTCCGGATATTTTTCAATTTTCGGATCCGGATGTTCGGCTCCATCAATGCTGATGCAATCGGCGGGACACACGGTGCTGCACATCTGGCAAGCCACACATTTGGGACTGCCGTCTTCTCGCTGCATCAACCGATGCCGTCCGCGAAAGCGATCACCGTAGACGCGCTTCTCTTCGGGGTACTGCATGGTCGGCATCTCACTGGTGTGGAAAATGTTGCGCACCAGGTGCCCCATGGTCACACCGAGGCCACGCGCAATCTCCCAGAAGTAGATGCTGTCACGCCAAGACAGTTCTTTGTTTCCCGCCCCTTTGGGCAATCCATAGAAACTCATGACACTCCCCGAATCAGACGACTGCCGACACCAAAGCGGTGACGACAAGGTTGGCAATACTCAAAGGCAAAAGGACTTTCCAGCCCAGATGCATCAACTGATCGTAACGGAAACGCGGCAAGGTCCAGCGAACCCAAATGAACAGCCAGGCAAAGAAGACGACTTTTGCCACGAACATGGCAATCTGGAACAGGCTGGCGGTAACCGACGCTGCTTCCGGACCCATTGCCCAGGGTTTGAGGGCCAAACCGGCGATGCTGCCCAAAGCCACCAGAATCCACAGCCCCATGCCAATTCCGGGTTCACGGTCTCTGGCATCGCCAAATTTATTTTTTTCATTTTGCACTCGACGAGCAAAAAGCACGGCAAAGAGGATGGAGACCAGAGCAATTCCAATTAACTTTCCGGTCATCAGATTTCCGGCGTGGGCCTCAAGAAAAGGCCGCGGCATGAAGGGGATTTGGTAGCCACCAAAATAGAAGGTGGCGATCAGGGCCGCGCCAACCACCATGTGGGCATACTCAGCCATGAAAAACAGGGCGAATTTCATGGAGCTGTATTCCAGGTGGAAGCCCGCCACAATCTCGGACTCGCCTTCGGGCAAATCGAAGGGGTTGCGATTAGTCTCGGCGAAAACAGAGGTCAAGAACAACAAAAAGCCCAGGGGTTGAACGATCACTCCCCATTTGGGCAGAAAGCCCAGGATCAGGTCGCCTTGTCCTGCAGCAATGTCGGTGATTCGCAAGCTGCCAAAAATGAGGACCAAACCCATCAGGGCAAATCCCATGGTCAGTTCATAACTGATCATCTGGGCCATGGCGCGGATGCCGCCCAGAAAGGTGAACTTGTTGTTGGCAGCCCAACCGGCCATAACCACTGCGTAGGTTCCCAAACTGCTGATGGCCAGGACGTAAAGCAGACCAACATCCAGATCAGCAACCACCAGAGGAATTTTCCGACCCGCAAGCATGATGTAATCACCAAAAGGAATCACCGTGTAGGTGCTCATGGCTACTATCATGGCCAACATGGGTGCCAAATCGTAAAGGCCCTTGTGGCGATTGTCGGGTGTGACATCTTCTTTGAACAAAAGTTTGAAGACATCGGCCACCGGATGAACCAAACCCGCCAGCCTGACTCCACCGATGACCGCCCTGTTGGGACCAGTGCGATCCTGGATAAAGGCGGCGCCCTTGCGTTCCATCCAGATCAACACCACCACCATGCCCATGATCAGGGCAAAGAAGAAGCCGATCTTTGAAAGAGTGTCCAAGACGATGGTCATGCGGACTCACCTCCGGCAGGCACACCGCGGCCCGGCAGTTTGTTCAGATTGATTTCAACATCGGCAAAGAGCAAGGTGTTCAGAGCCTCACGCACCGCGGACAGGCTGTTGGGAACTTCAGGCATACCGGCTCCAGCCAAAAGCTCGGTCAGGATGCGCCAATCTTCCCGGACATTTCCCTTGCCCTTCAGGGCCGGCTTGAATTCCTGCACCCGACCATCCTTGTTGACAAAAATGCCACCCTTTTCGGCCCAGGTGCATCCGGGCAGAGTGTGCGACGCCAGCTCGGTGGTGTTGTTTTGATGAGTGCCTATATACAGTACATTCCCAGCGGATTTCAGGGCCGCTGCCACCGCTTCGTCAGCACCAGGATCTCCACCCAGAATCACAATGGTCCCACTTGAATTTTCAATTTTGGCGACCAGCTCACCATTGGGCAGTTCACCCATATCCAGAAGTTCCAGGGATTTGCGGTTGGGGGTGCGGTCTGCGCTGAGCAACAAATCATCACCTTCGGCCATATCGGAACCAGCCACGCCACCACAAACAACCTGGCAGGCCGTTGCCCGGGCCAAAACCCGCAGCAGATGCAACTCTTCCAAAGATTGGTGCGCACTGCCGATGACCAGACCAACCTTGTCCCGGTCAACCAGGGACTTCAGCTGGGAAATGGCCTCGACCCAATTCAGGGTTGAAGAACCGAAAACCGGATCCACCAGACGTTTGCTGTCGTGCACCGCCTTGTAGGTCATGCGGCCCCGATCACACATGAAACGACCATTCACATCAGGGTTGAAACGAGGCTTCAGGCGGTAGATGCGGTCAGCTTCATAATCCAGACGCACATTGCAACCAGTGCTGCAACCGGGACAAATGCTTTCGGCAGCTTTCAACATCCAGACACGTTTCTGGAAACGGAAATCACGACTGGTCAAAGCCCCCACCGGACAAAGATCCACGGTGTTCAGACTGTAGTTGTTGGACAGTTCCACACCTTCTGCCACATCCACCTGGGCTCGGTCGCCACGGTTGAAAATCCCCAGTTCACCGGTCTTGGTGTACTCATCGCAAAACCGGACACAGCGCGAGCAAAGGACACAGCGCTCCTGGTCCAGAATGACCTGCGGTCCAATGACCTTGGCCTTGGTTTTGGTGACTTTGTCCAGAATCTCAATGCTGGAATCGTACAAACCGTATTTCATGTACTGATTTTGCAAACCACATTCACCGGCCTGGTCGCAGATGGGACAATCCACTGGATGGTTGATCAGGTGCATTTCCAGGATTTGCTGACTGGCCTTGGTCACACGCTCATTGCGGGTGTGCACCACCATGCCGTCGCGCACTCCGGTGTTGCAGGCAATGGTCAGTTTGGGCATCCCTTCCACTTCCACCTGGCACAGGCGGCAAACACCGGCGATGCTCAGATCCGGGTGGTAGCAGAAATGCGGCAGGGCTTCTCCCCTGGCTTCCCGGCAGGCGTCGAAAAGTCCGGTTCCGTCGGGAACTTCGATTTCCTTGCCGTCTATGGTCAGTTTGGCCATGTCCTACTACTCCTGCTCGCCCCGCGGCCAGCGGCTGGTGGGCTCAGCCGGCGCGGTCTCCTGAATGAGGGCTTCAAATTCGGGGCGGAACTTGTCGAGAAAACTGAGAATTGGCATCACCGCGGCATCGGCCAGGGGGCAGATGGTCAAGCCAGCCATGCCATTGCAAACATGTTCGATGAGGTCAAGATCGGCGGCGGTGCCTTCACCACTGCGCAGTTTTTTGACGATCCTGTGCAACCAGCCCGTGCCCTCGCGGCAAGGAGTGCATTGGCCACAGCTTTCATCGAAGTAAAAATGCATCAAAACCTGGATGAGCTCCACCATGTCGCTGCTCTCGGGGATGATGATCATTCCCCCGCTGCCCAGCATGGTACCGGCCTGTCCAAGTGATTCGTAGTCCAGGGGCACATCCATGATTTCAGCCGCGGGCAACACCGGTACTGAAGATCCACCTGCGATGACGGCTTTCAATTCTTCGCCTTCGACCATACCACCGAGATAGTCGTTGAAAAACTCACGGAAAGGCATACCCAAGGGAATTTCATAAACACCAGGATTTTTCACTGGTCCACTGACTGACCACAACTTTGTACCGCAACTTTTTTCAGTGCCGATGGCGTGATAGGCAGCCGCCCCGTTGTTCATGATCCAGGGCACCGAAGCCACTGACTCGACATTGTTCACAATGGTCGGCTTGTCCAGGAACCCGGCCACGGCAGGGAATGGCGGCTTGATGCGGGGTTGGCCCTTGCGGCCTTCGACCGAATTGATCAAACCGGTCTCTTCACCACAAATGTAAGCGCCGGCACCCTTGTGAACGATCATGTCCAGATCGAATCCGCTGCCCAAAATATTCTTACCCAGATAACCAGCCGCATAGGCCTCATCCACCGCGGCCTGAACCCTGTCGATCAGCCAACCGAACTCACCGCGAATGTAGATATAGGCCAGGTTGGCATCCACCGCAAAACAGCTGATGATGGTGCCTTCGATAGTCTGGTGCGGATCGTAATCCAGGAGATAACGATCCTTGAAAGTCCCGGGTTCACTTTCGTCGGCGTTGACGAAGAAATAAACCTGCTCGGAATCCTGAGGCACAAAACCCCACTTCACACCGGTGGGAAAACCAGCTCCGCCGCGGCCACGCAGGCCGGATTCCTTGACCACTTCACGCACCTCGGCGGGCTTCATGCCGTCGAGCACCATGCGCAGGGCACGATAGCCGCCCTCATTCTCGTAAACAGACAGTTTATGTCCGTCGTTGCGCCCGAAACGGGCCGAGAGGATTTGAAGTTCGCTATTGGCCACCCTTAGTCCTCCAGTTCCCGGTCAGTGTCGGCCCGGGGAATTTCGCCCCGTTTGAAATCATCCAGCATATGGTCGATTTTTTCGACGTTCAGATTTTCGTGCAGATGCTTGCCCAGTTGCAACACCGGCCCATGACCACAGGCACCCAGACATTCGGCACCTTCAAGGCGGAATTTTCCATCCGGAGTATTCTCTCCCATGCGCACTCCCAGTTTTTTCTCCAGGTGAGCAATCACGCCTCGCGCTCCCATGATGTGGCAGCTGATGTTGTGACACACCTGCAGCACATGATCAGCCTGGGGTTCGGTGCGGTACATGGTGTAAAAAGTCAGCACCTCATTCACGCGGGCCTTGGTGATTTCCAGCTTTTCAGCCAGCAAATCCACTCCGGCCAGAGGCACATGATTCAACTCATCGGTGATGGCCCAGATGCAGGGCATCAGGGCGCTGGCCTTCGTCGGGTATTGCTCAATAACCCCGTCGATTTTGGCCAGCGTTTCGGCCGACAGTTTGAATTCCGTTTGTTCAAGCGACTTGCTCATCAATCAAACCTTCCAGAAGCCAACTATTCAGAAGACCAGTTTCAGTTCAGGCCAATCAGCGATCCAGTTCACCTGCGATGATGTTCAAACTTCCCAGGGTGGCAATGGAGTCGGGCACCATCCCGCCTTGGACAATATGAGTGAAAGCCGAGAAGATGGGGAAACACGGCGGCCTCACCTTCATGCGGTAAGGATTGCCAGAACCATCACTGATGCAATAAAAGCCCAACTCACCGTTGGCCCCTTCACCAAATCCATATCCTTCACCAGCAGGCACCATGATGCCTTCGTAAATCAACTTGAATTGATTCATGACGCCCTCGATGCTGTTGTACACCTTTTCTTTGGGCGGCAGAATAATTGAATGGTTCTCAATATTGAGAGGGCCGTCGGGCAACTTTTCCAGAGCCTGCTCGACAATCCGGCGGCTCTGCACCATCTCGGCCATGCGCACCAAAAGGCGGTCATGGGTATCGCCGTTGGTGCCGGTGGGAATATCGAAATCGTAGTTTTCGTAACCCCAATAGGGCGCGTGTGTGCGCAAATCATATTCCAACCCGGTGGCGCGCAGACAGGGCCCGGTGAATCCAAAACTGAGGGCGTCTTCCTGACTGATGACACCCACATCCACAGTGCGGTCCAGAAAAATGCGGTTGCGGGCGATGAGCTTCATCACGTCGTCGGTGCCCTGAACCAGCTCTTCCATCTTTTGACGAATTTCGGCTTCGAAACCATCGTACAAATCGTGACTCATACCACCGATGCGCGCGTAGTTGGTAGTCAGCCGACTGCCGCAGAGCTTTTCCAGACTCTCGTAAAT
>JAUUYW010000105.1 GCA_030590265.1 Candidatus Krumholzibacteriia bacterium | reverse complement strand
TGGCTAGAATGCATTGCCATTATTCTACCGCTTCAGCAGGTCTCAAGGGAAGGGCCGCAGGCAATTATCCCGCAAAAAGAACATTTATCCGGTTTTGCTCGCGGATTTTTCCTGGATTGCCATGAAAACTGGACATTATTGTCAAAATTAAGCTACAGATCAGATAACAAATGGATAACTGCAAATTCCAATCACAAATCCCACTCACAAATACCGTCGCAAAACCTTCTTGATAGTCATCCCCTGCACCACAATGCTGAACAAAACCACCATGTAGGTGCAGGTGAGAATCAAACTCTTCTCAGGAATCGGCGGCAAGGACAGCGCCAAGGCCACGGAAATGCCGCCCCGCAATCCGGCCCAGGTCAAAATCCTGGTCACCCCCGGTGGGAAACTGTTGCGCAAGCCAATAACGCTGATGGGTACCCAAACACTGATAAACCGAGCCAGCAATACGATGACGATGACGATCAACCCGGCGAGCACGCCCATGCCGCTGAACGAAATCACCAGCACTTCGACACCAATCAACATGAACAGCAGGGCGTTGAGAATTTCATCCAGCAATTCCCAGAATTTTTCCAGGTAGTCGGCCACTTCTTCGCTCATGGCCAGGGCCCGTCCGCGGTTGCCAATCAGTATCCCGGCCACCACCATGGCGATGGGACCGGAGACATGCAGAGACCAGGCCAAACTGTAGGCGCCCATGACCAGGGCCAGAGTGATCAGCACTTCGACTTTGTAGTCGTCAATGCTGAGCATCATGCGATAGGCCAGGTATCCGGAGGCCAGACCCAAAACCGCTCCGCCTCCCGCTTCGCGCACGAAGAACAGCAAAACATCCAGGCCACCCATTCCACCTTCATGGGCTCCATGTCCCCCACCGTGGCCGGTTTGCACGCCCAGCATGGCCACTAAAGCGGTGAAAACCACCACCGCGACACCATCATTGAACAAACTCTCCCCGGCAATATTGGCTTCCAGGTCCTGGGGCGCGTTCAGGGTTTTCAGCGTGCCCATCACTGCGATGGGGTCGGTGGGTGAGATCAACGAACCAAAAATAAGGCAAGCCAGAAAGCTCACTTCAAAACCGAGCAACCGGAAAAGCCACCAACTCAGATACGCCACAATGAAAGTGGACATGAGCAACCCGACTGTGGCCAAAGTGGCAATGGTCAGTTTGCGTTTGATGAAGTATTCCAGATCCACGTGCAAGGCGCCGGCAAACAAAAGGAATCCCAGCATGCCGTGCATCAGAGTGCGGTTGAAATCGATATTGCTGAGGGTGGTCTGCAGCTGATGAACAATGGCCAGGCCAGGAAAGATCCAGTGCAGCAGCATGATGCCCAACGAACTGGCCAGGCTGATCATCAGCAGGCCAACGGTGGGCTCCAGCTTGAGCCAGCGGTGGTTGATGTAACCAAAGGTGGCCGCCAGCACCATCAGCAGAGAAATAATATCAAACAGATTCATTCATTTTACCTGCGAAGTGGGTTGCGCACGACACCCAATGTTATGTAGGCCGCGTCATTGCCATCCATGGCCCGTCCGTAGACAATGGCCAAAGGACCCAACATGGTTGTGCCCACCACACCGATGGATCCAGTGTAGAGCAAATCATCAAGGGCGGCATCATCGGGATTGTACCAGGCATTGCCGGCTTCGGCCTGGAGCACCAGATACCATGATGTTGACAGGGGACTGGGATGACCGGCAATTTGGTGATACCAACGCAATTGCCCCAAAAAATAGCGCTGACCGCGCAGTTGGTTGCGCTGGTACCCGGTCAATTGATTCATACCTCCGAGAGTGAACATTTCAAATTCAGGCAACACCGAACTCAAGTTGGTGCCACCTTCCAGGGACGCATGGAATGTATTGCCACGCCAGGTGTGGGCACCACCAAATTGGCCATTCAATCGGTCATAGTCCAAGCCCGAGCCAAATTCGGGTCGCCCGGCATAATAATGAACAAAACCTTCGATGCCATGACGGGGAAGGAAAGGAAAGTCAACCTTGTCAACTTTCAACAGAACCCTGTAACCACCGCGCATCCCATCGAATTCAGCCAAACTCAACCCGGTTCTGTCGGAAGCATTCAGATGGCCATAATTCATGCCCACGCGAACCTCTCCCCAGTGACCCAAACGGGAGCCAATATCGGGCATGACGTGCCAGGATGATGTTTTGTAATTACCCCAGTGTTTCATTTCATAATACCAGGGATAGAGAGCCGCTTTGTATTGGGCGGAAAAAGCAACAAACGGGGCCCGGTTCCAGGACAATGGTTGGTAATATTCTGAGCGAAGCAGATTGGTTTCCCCCAACTGGACATCCGTACGCAGTTCTGCTCCGAAACGGTTCATTTCCAGACGGGTCCAACGCATCCTGGCATTCAGGACACTCGTGTGTCCTTCTCCACCGTAATAGGAAATCCCGAAATTGAGAATATTTGGCGAATAATATTTCTCATCCGCAGTAACAATCAGGGTGATTTCCCCATCCTGTTCTTCCAGGCTGAAATCAATCAAATTGAAGACACCAAAATCATAGATTTCAGCCAAGTCTTCTTTCAACTGGTCGAGGTCCAGCACCTCACCCACACGCTGGTTGATATTTTCCCGGATTGCCCGCTTGTGAACCCGAGTGTTGTTGTGAATTTCAATATCACTGATAATCAGTTCAATCTCACCCGGGTGGGCATGCTTTGCCAGGTGGGCAGCGTACTCTTCTGGGGAAACCGAAAGGTTGCGCAACTGCTTTTCCACCGCCAGGGCAGCCTGGTATCCAGGCTCAATGGTTTTTCCCACACTCTTGAAATCCCGGGTAGTGATACCCGTCAGGATGGGGCGAATAACAACATCCACCATCTCCAGTTGCGGATCCACGTTTTGACGGGAGTTGATGATTCCCTTCTGCATATTGATGCCGCCGAGGGTTTTAAAATAATTAGGATCAGTTTCTTCAGGAAGGGATCCCACATCTACGGCTATGATAATATCGGCCCCCAAATCCTGGCAAACATCCACAGGCAGGTTGCGGGCCAGATAACCGTCTACAAGAGTCCGGCCCTCCCAAACCACAGGAGGGAAAACACCGGGAATACTCATGCTTGCCCGCACCATCTTCAACAGGTTTCCCTTGTCAGGCACAAACATCAGACCGGTTTGCAGATCAGTGGCCACGGCCCGGAAGGGATACGCCAAATTGTCGAAACCATCGTACCCTGCCAGGTACAGATTGTTGTCCCGAAAGGCAAAGCTGAGCTTCTGTCCTGCGATGACCCCGCTGGACAAAACGATGCGTCCTTTCCAGCCCCACTCCACGGGAAGAAAAGCCGCTGAATCATCTTCTTTGCGACGGAAATTGCGGTTCGGGCGAAGAGGACGGTCGGAAAACAGATCGTCCCAGTCCACACCCAGCAGGATGGCTTCAATTTCATCGGGTTGCAGGCCGAGGGCGTACAGAGACCCGACCACCGAACCCATACTAGTACCGGTGATATAATCCACCGGGACATTCATTTCCTTCAAGGCACGCAACACTCCAACATGGGCGGCACCGCGGGCTCCACCACCCCCGAGCACCAGGCCGATCCGGGGACGCTTGCTCTCGGTTTCTTCGGCTTGCAAAGATGCTGGGACTGCAACCAGCAGAAGGCCGAATACCAGTAGCCAATGAGTAAGAATACGCAACTTTGAATTCCTCATTATTTGTTCCCGTTTATCCTAGTTAAAATCGAATCCGGCCATAACAGACCAGGTTTTGTTTTTGGCTTCATCAACCAGCATATCGCCAGTCTTGGATTCCACGGTATCTTCCAGTCCGTGAGTGTAACGTCCTTCAAGGGTAATTCCGAAAACTCCAATGCCGGCACCCACAACCAAACCATAATCGGTGGATTTCAGGTTGTCGGTGATATCCACCCAGTCAGTGTCAATTCGCTCGTTGCGCTTTTCGGCTTTCATGAGGAAAGCCACCGAAGCACCGCCATAGAAAAAGGGCTTCAACGCGGGCGTTGGCAGTTCATATTTGAGCAGGAGAGGGACCTCAATGTAGGTCAACTTGGTTTCCCAGGGTTCGCTGCTGAGACCATTGTGCGAAGTTCCTTTGGCACCCTTGAGGGAATACAAACCTTCAACCTGGAGCTTGAATACTCCCAAGGGAAATTTGAGATGCACGCCGCCCACAAAACCGGTTTTCGATTCCTGTTCCAATTGGTCGATGGTATCAATGCTCTTCAAATCATTGAGGGATGCAATATTCAACCCGCCTTTGATTCCAAACCCCATCTGGGCAGCAGCCGGCCCTGCCATCAAGACGCTGCTCACCAGCAAAACCAAACCAATTCCAAAGATCCTGCGCATGACCCTACCTCCGGGAAGTTCTAAAAAAATGATGGGTGCTCTGAGTACAATAAGCCAATTCGGTCCAATAAAACAACCAATATCAGTTTAGCCCTTACCGAGCCAGGACACGTGCTTTTTGATAGAGATCTATTACATCCTGGTTATCGGGAGCCAACCGGGCCGCCTCTTGCAAATCAGCCACCGCCAGACTGTAGTTTTTGTGATGCAGATGTAGCAAACCTCTATTGTACCATGAGGTTGCCAAATTAGGATTCAGCTCCAGGGCCCGGGAAAAAGATTCCTCCGCCTCCTGTGGCCGGTCGGACATGACATAAGCCAATCCCAGATCCTGCCAAATGCGAGCCTTTTCCGGATCAATTTCCACGGCCATCGTCAAATGCTTCAAAGCTGCCAGGTGATTCTTTTTCTTCAGCAGAAGATTACCCAAGGTGCTTTCAGTCTTGAGATCCCTGCGACCCACATCGGCCAACAGTTCCGAAGCCCGGCGCAAATCACGGATGCTGCGATCGGTTTTTTCTCCATAGGCAAAAACCAGTCCCCTGGCCCGGTATGTCCAGGCCTTGTCCACACCCTTGCGCAGAAGAGTTCCGGCTGCATTGACAACCTGGCCGGCCCAGAACCCCTTGGTATGAGACTCGGTGGCCCGTTGAAAACGTTTGAAAGCCAAATTGGTGTAGGCAGAATAGGATCCGGTTATGTAGTACTTATCGTAAGCCAGCCAGACCTTTTGGCGGGTTTTCTTGGATCCGGGTTTCATGCGGGAATTGCGCAACACAGACACGCAGGATGTATCGCGAAACGGCAGGGCATGGGCAGACTCATCATACCAGCGATTAGCCCAGGACCATTCACCCAGGTGCTCGGCAATTTCCCCCATCTCCCGCCAGCACTCCGCCTGATGTTCCTTGTTGGGATGCAAATCCATCACCAGATTGAATGCCTGACGATACTGTCTGGTGGATATCCGGTAGGAAGCCAGGATCCAGTTCACATCCATGTCCCCATCATCCAATCGGCCCAGATCATCGGCAATTTCCTGAGCCTCGGAGCGCATGGAGGAATGCCCGGCCAGAAGTCCGTAAATCTGGCGCACGGCCGAATCTCCCGGTGCGATCCGACGGGCAGCCCTGGCCCAATCGAGACCCTGTCGCCATTCACCACGATCGTAATGCATCCAGGCTCGAGCCAGGGCCGTGCGGCGTTGCATTTCCTTTTTTTCCCAAGAATGGATTCCGGGGGTGTGGTTGCGCACCGCCTTGGCTGCGGCATCAAGACAACCTACGGTTTTCAGATAGTCTCCCAGCCAGCGCCAATAATGGGCCAGTTGCAGCCAAACTCGAGGATTGTCGGGAGCCAATCCGGTGGCGTTGCCCAGAGCCTGAACTCTGGCACTGGAGGTGGGCGCGTCGGAAAAGCGATCCAGCCAGATGCGGGATTGAACCCGGCGGGATTCCTGTTCAGCAGAGGAAAGAGCCAGAAAATCCTTGATCCCCAGGGAATCCTCGTGGGCTGAGTAGGCCATGGGACCACTGTCGGTGCAGTGTTTGGCGGCCGGGCCGGAAGTGCAGCCGACAACCAAAACCAAACCAAGGCAGATGGACAAAGAGAAACCCCACCGACATAAGTCGGTGGGGTTTCTTTTACTCAACAGCAGGCTCGGCAAGAAAATATGCAAAGGCTTACCTCCAACTCGAACCCAACCGGGAAAACTACTTTGCTTCCTTCGCAACAATGGGGTGATCTATCTCAGCCCATTGTTTTTCAAAATCGAATGCCTTGAAAGTAGGACTTTCCTCATTGTGGCATTTTGTGCAAAAGGCTTCGCTTTTTTCGCGCGTCATACCACCGGCCACTGCAGCATCGTGGTCCTTCATGATGGATTTCTTTTTGTAGTCGGAACCAGCACCATGACAAGCTTCGCAGCCTACACCCTCGGTGTCGGCATATTTGCCTTTTTCATTGACGGCAGGGTTGCCCAGGAAGGCACGAGTCACATGGCACTTCAGACAAGCTTCTTCTTTTTGGGGATCGCCCAAGCCTTTGTCGGTTGCGATTTTTTGGGCTTCAGGAGTCGCCAGGGTTTCAAAGGCCTTGGAGTGCTCGCTATCTAGCCATATCTGGTAAGGGTTGCCGATTTTCTTGTGACAGCTTTTGCATTTGCTGGCGCCAACAAGTTCGTGGCCGGCCATTGCACTTGGAGCCATGCCCAACAACAATCCACCCAGCACAACCATGCCCACTGCTAACATCAGATGCCGTTTCATAACGCCTCCCGGTCCGTCTCCAGAATATCTCATCCTGGAACTGTTTTGATTCAAACGTTCTCAATTGACCATGGAATTATAGCCATCGAACCCGTTTTTGTCATCATATTGTCACTATTTATTCATCAACCGATTCCACCAATTGCCTTTGGGCAGTTCCTCAGCCAAAATGAGGGGAACCCTGCCCAATTCCACGCCATCCAACAAGACCACCGCTTGCCCGACTTCCGCCCCTGCGGGCAGGGGAGCTTCCACCTTTTCCGGTAATCTGTTTTCAACAACCAAATCGGCCTCTCGGTTCCGGGGAATCATCACAGTCAAGGCTGCGCCATATTTGACGGTGGTCTGGGAAACCTTCCCGCCCTTCACACCCACCGGGTCCGGCAACAGGACGCCGGCCGTGGGAATCGCCTTCACTTGCCTGTAGGCATTGAACCCGTAAGTCAAAAGACGGGTCGTTTCAGTTGCTCTGGCCTGGTTGGTGGTGCACCCCATAACTACCGAAATCAGGCGCTTGCCTTTTTGAACCGCCGAGGCTGTAACGCAGAACCCGGCAGCCGCTGTGAAGCCGGTTTTAATGCCATCGAGCCCACGAAATGTCCCCACCAGTTTGTTGGGGTTGTAGAGGGTAAATTTTCCATCCCGGAAAGGAGCGGTTTTGGTGGAAGCCCACTCCAGGGCCCGGGGATGTTGGATCATTTCCCGGCCCAGAATGGCCATATCTTCGGCGGTGGTCAGATCCGGGCTCTGCTTGTAACCGGCCGGCAGACCATGCACCGAATGAAACTCACTGTTCTTCATGCCCAGATCCTGGGCCCGCATATTCATGAGATCAACAAAGGCCTCCACACTGCCGGCCAGATGTTCGGCCAAGGCCACGGCCGCATCGTTGGCCGAATGAATGGCCAGAGCCTGGAGCAATTCTTCCACGGAAAAGGTTTCGCCGTGTTTGAGATAAACCTGGGATCCGCCCATTTTACTGCTGCGGGCGGAAACCGTGACTATGTCGTCCATCTTCAAATCACCATCGGCAATGTGTTCGAGAACGATCAACTCGGTCATCATTTTCAACATGGAGGCTGGTTGCCTGCGAACCTGGGCGTTGGCAGCGACCAGGACCAGACCGGTCTCGGCATCGATTACAATGGCTGATTTGAAATTCCCGGTCATGGTGGCGGATTCAAAGGAAGGGGCTTGTTTTTGTTCGGGATTTGGACCATGGCCGACAGGTTCCTGGGCCAGGCCACTGGACGCCGGAAGCAGGGCCACCAGGGCCATCGTGGTCAAAAACAAGACAACAGACTGAGCGGGCTTATGATGCTTAAGATCCATCTTCATCAATATTCCATCCTGGAAGAATTTGCGGTTGGTAACGGAGGAAATCGGGTTTGGTCCCTTTCAAATTACCATCGTTGTAACTTCTCGGGAACCGATAGTTCCAAGATAACAAGACACAGACCGAGGAAGCAACCCCGGTCTGTGTTCCATGCATTTTCCATTTCAGGTTTCAGGGACTCAGATCAACAGAACAACCCTCCCGCAGGAGCTGGCTTTTGACCCCGGCGACGGAGAAACTCATCCATATCCTTGTCACCACGACCGGACAGATTAAGAATGATCAGGGTTTCCTTGGCCAAAGTTCCCCGCAACCGTTCCAGATAGGCCAGAGCGTGGGCGCTTTCCAGGGCCGGAATGATGCCTTCGAGGCGGCACAGGGTTTCAAAGGCGTCCATGACCTCTTCGTCTGTTACTGCTTCGTAGGTCACCCGGCCGGCATCCTTGAGATAGCTGTGTTCCGGCCCGATTCCCGGATAATCCAGACCGGCGGCGATGCAGTGATTGCCTTCGCAAGTCACTTCACCTTCGGGAATGCAGTAAGTGTTCATGCCGTGGATCACCTGGGGCTGGCCCTTGGTCAGGGTTGCTGCGTGACGGTTGCTGTCCACCCCGGAGCCTGCGGCCTCCACACCAACCATGGCCACTTTTTCATCCAACAGGAAAGGAAAGAACAGCCCGATGGCGTTGCTGCCACCTCCAGCACAGGCAGTGAGCAAATCGGGCAGACGGCCAAATTGATCGAGAACCTGCTGGCGAGCCTCTTTGCCCACCACTGACTGGAAGTGTCTGACCATCAAGGGATAAGGATGAGGTCCCACGGCAGAGCCCAGCAGATAAAATGCGGTTTCGGCCTCACCAACCCAAGCCCCAATGGCCTCGTCCACCGCTGCGCTGAGGGTTTTGTCCCCGCTGGTGGCTGGAACCACCCGGGCCCCCATCAAACGGATGCGCGAAACGTTGGGTTGCTGGCGGCGCATGTCTTCTTCACCCATGTAAATGTCGCACTCCAAACCCAGGCGGGCAGCCACCGCGGCGGTAGCCACACCATGTTGGCCGGCTCCGGTTTCGGCGATCAGTTTTTTCTTGCCCATGCGACGGGCCAGCAACGCCTGTCCAAGACAGTTGTTCAGCTTGTGGGCGCCCAGGTGATTCAGGTCTTCGCGCTTGAGCAGCACCGTGGCACCCAGAAATTCACTCAGGCGTTCGGCATGATAAAGTGGCGTCGGACGGCCTGAATAGTCCAGGTATTCACGGGCCAGCTCGGCCTCAAAAACCTCGTCGTTTCGGTATTTCAGGAAGGCTTCGGTCAGCTCTTCCAGCGGCCCCACCAGGGGTTCAGGGACAAATCGGCCACCATAGGGGCCAAAAAAACCGTTTTCATCAGGGGTGTTGATCAGGTTGTCCATTTTGTTCAGGTTTTGTTCCGGGGTGGCCATTGCTTTCTCCTTGGTTTGGATCGTGGATCCTGTTGTCGGTTGTTTATTCCATCACTCAATCGGGTAGGGTGAGGCCTTGCGGCCTCACTCTCCCACACCACCGGACAAACGGATCACGTATCACGGCGGTTCAAGTAACACATTGAAGTCGTCGCAACTCATTTTGCAGATTCACGAGACCAAG
>JAUUYW010000480.1 GCA_030590265.1 Candidatus Krumholzibacteriia bacterium | reverse complement strand
GGCTGGGCTGGTTGTCGGAATGTATTTCTTTGTGGCTTTTCGCCGGAAAATCAAGGTTCGGAATCTGGATGTGGCTCAATTCGCTCTTCGCTCCAGCGAAAGGCTGGGGCCCATGAACCGGGAAGAGCATGTCACCGCCGTTGTTTCTCTGTTGGTAATCGTCCTGTGGGTATTTGGCAGTGACCGATTAGGCATGGGAGGTCCGGTCCTGCTAGGACTGGTTCTGTTGAATCTATTAGGAGTGATGAAATGGCGGGAAATCACTCTCATTCATTGGGACGTGGTCTTTCTTTATGCCGGAGCCAGTGCCTTGGGTAAAGGACTTGCTGTTACAGGCGGGGCGCTTTTCCTGGCTCAGGGTTTCATGGATGTGCTGGCAAAAACTGCGGGTGAGAGCCTTCTGGGTGAAACCTTCCTGCCCATGACCGTGAGTCTGGTGACGGGTCTGATGACCAATATCATGAGTGACGGTGCCACTGTTGCTGCTCTTGGGCCCATAACGGTACCAATGGCCCAGGATGCGGGTTTGCATCCCTGGACCCTCGGGTTCGCCACCGCTTTCGCTTCTTCATTTCCCCACGTACTCGTTATCGGCACACCGGCCAATGCCTTGGTTTACATCATGTGCAAGGACCAACTAACCGGCCGCCAGTTGGTCACCCAAAAGGATTTTCTCAAACACGGCTCGGCGGTATTCCTGCTGAGCTTTGTGGTGCTGTGGCTCTGGACTTTTCTGGGCTATTGGCGCTGGCTCGGCTTTTGACAAACGATGGAGGTACGACCAATGACCAGCACTGAAACCGACCGGATCAAACTGTTGATCGTTGACGACGAGGGTGAGTTTTTGGCCACTCTTGGTGAGCGGTTGGAGATGAGGGACTTCGAAGTCCATGAAGTGACCAGTGGCCAGGCAGCTCTGGAAATTTGTAAAAAGGAAAAATTTGATCTGGCCCTGGTGGATTTGAAGATGCCAGGCATGGATGGGAAGGAACTCCTCTTCCACTTGAAGGCTGAACACAAGTACTTGGAGGTGATCATCCTGACAGGTCACGGATCATTGGGCAGTGCGGTGGAGTGCGCCAAACTTGGAGCGTTCAGTTACTTGCCCAAGCCGTACCAATTGGAAGATCTGTTGCAGGTGCTGCAGGAAGCTTTTTTGGCGCGTTTGAAGAATAAGGCCGAAGATGATGAGACCCGCATTGAGGAGCTGATGAATCTGGCCCAGGGTGAGAGTCCCCTGGCCATTCTCAGGCGCATGAAGGAGATGGATGATGAGCGGCGGTAACTCAGGCTTGGACGGCTCTTTCCTGATAAGGTTGCTCAATAGACAGAGGTGCTTGATTAAGATAGAATTGAGAGGGTAGTTGAATTGAAATACATTTACTGGGACGGCTCTCATGCTATTAAAGAAAACTGCTAATTTTCGCTGGGCCCTGGCATGGGCTTTTTGGGCCATCGTGGTTACCCCAACGATGATAATGGCCCAAGAAAAAAGCCCTACACCGTCAGATATCTCATCCAACGAAACCACACTACCAGACCCACCACCCAATACCAACCCCACCCATCGTTTGATCTATCCCCGAAAAAATCAATCTGAAGAGCAACAACGGTCTGACCAGTTGGAATGTTATGAATGGACTTGCGATCAAATTGATTGGGACCCACACCAAGCCTATGCGGTTTTGGCTGATGAGGGCTACGCCGTGCCTTTGACCTGGGAAGAAATGGAAAAGGGCTTGATTTGCCAGGCCACCCAAGGTGCTGTGACCGGTTCAGTGGCGGGAGAGATTGTCGGCGATGCCGAGACCGGAGAGGAAATTGGTGCAGCCATTGGCCTGGCGTTGGAGCTGCTTCGATCCAACTATCTCTACGAACCGGATAACCCGGAAGCCGAACGGACCATTTACAGGTTTGAGAAAAATCTCAGAAAATGGGATAAAAAATACGCCGGATGCCTGGTTCGGAAAGGCTATCGGGTTTCTTCAAACTAACGCAACAACACCATACGAATTGAATCCGCATCCTTTCCCGCTTTCAACCGGCCGAAGAATACACCCGAGGCCACTGCCCGTCCTTTATCATCCCGTCCGTCCCAGTGAATCTCGTGCAAGCCGGAAGGCATGGTTTCGTTGACCAGGGTAGCCACCAAACGGCCATCCAGACCGTAGATCCTCAACTCAACAGGGCCAGGAGTTGGCAGGTTATAGCTGAGGGTCGTCCGAGGATTGAAAGGATTGGGATAGCAGGATGATAGCTGAGCCCGCTGGTCGTCGGCCGGGATATCATCCACCGCGCTCGTACTTCCGCAAGCCACAGGATAGTAACCGATCAGTCCGCAGTCGGGGTTGAAGGCAGGACCGCAAGGCGATTCCTCATGAATGCCAAAGGGCCGCCCAGGATTGTCCTCAAGACAAAAAAGTGGATCAAGATTGATGTTCCCGGAAACCCCAAGCTGGTTGGCGATGTGGCCATACCAGTCGCCCGCCGTATTTCCATAAATATTACTGCAGCTGAATTGGATGTCGTCAGGGTGGGTGATTGTGACCGAAAAACCGATGCTGCCAAAGGCCAGAATGGTGTGGTCGATATCAAACCGCCCATGGAAGTAGGATGTCAGGGTTCCTGTGTGATAAGGATTGAT
>JAUUYW010000334.1 GCA_030590265.1 Candidatus Krumholzibacteriia bacterium | reverse complement strand
GTAATAGTAACCCAGACTGGAAGTCACCAGATCGGCTCCCAGAGACTCCACCCACTCCACCGCTGCTACCCAGTTGTCTTCTTCGATGGGAGTTTCGTCACCAGTGTCTTCGGTCATGGCCAAAATCGTCGACGCGCCGTAGGCGGTGCCAATCAGGTTGCCCTGGCTGAAGCCCATGATGGTGGAAAGGACCTGGGATCCGTGGCGGTTTTGCCATTCGTGATCACCTGGCTCCCATTCAACGTTGTCATCATCGTGCACAAAATCCCATTGGGCCAAAATTGGAATATTTTGCAGGCTTTCATGGGAAAGCGTGAATCCGGCGTCCAGAACTGCCACGACGATACCTTCACCGGTCAGGCCCATATCGTGGACCGGGGGCAGGTTGATCAGCTCCGCGGCTATCAAACTGGCCCCATAGTTGAGATTCCAGCGTCCATCATCTTCACTTTTGTCGTTTTCCGGCAATTCGAGGTCACTATCCGGGAAAATCGCAGGGGTGGAGCGACGGAACTGGGCCACCAAATCCACACTTTTAACAAAAGGAAGCTGAGAAATTGCCCTGATTTGCTCATCCGTGGCGTTGAAACTGCCGGCGTTGAACCAGCGTGAAACGCGCCGGGGTTGGGCCCCGGTGGCCTCAACCGCAGCCAGGTATTGGGCAGAGAGAGGCAAATCACGGCCATCGATCACCGGTTGACCGGCATCCAGAACCCGCGAGCGCCGAATCAGGGTTTTTTGGGGCAAAAGTGCCTCCTGAGTGGCCAAAGCGGCCGCCATATCCTGTTCAGCAATGCCTTTATCATGGAATTTCACCCACACGCCAAGAGTGGGCGCATCGGATCGGGACATGGCCCGTTCCAATACGGGGGAAACTTCACCAGCCTGAGCCCAGGCCGGGATCATCAGGATCATCAGGAAAAACAAACCGACTGACTTCATTATCAAATCCTCCTATGGGATGGGAACCTGTTTCGAAAAGCCGATTCAGGTTGATGGAGGAATGATAAATGATGCAAATTTTTTGCGCTAACGCACCGGTAACCAATGCTGTCCCAGGTGTTCCAAATGCACTTTTTTTGACCTTTGACGGTTTTGGACCAGATGGAACACCTCATGGAACATCAGCACAAAACTAAGGAATAGGGCCGTTAGCGAAGAGATGGGTCATTTTAGTATCATTTCCCCGTTGACAAGCCGCCCTACCCGAATTCCCGGATCAAGGCGGCAAAACACCAATTGCCCTGGGAGAAGAAAATGAAAACCCAAATGACAAAGCTCAGCCTGATCGCCCTGGCCATGACCCTGTTTTTGGCCACATCCGCCGGTGCTGTCGTTCTGCTGGACCAATCCGACTATGATGCCAGCGTTCCCGGTTTCCTGAATGCCGTAGCCGGCGGTCCTCCGTTCGGTGGAACCAGCTATAGCGTCAACGACATTTCGGTCGATGGAACAGGATGGATCATTACAGACATTTCCACCTACTACAATGGCACTGGTTTCTTCGAGTCAGTTTCCGAGGGTTACCTGAACATTTCCCCTAAAACCGGCGACCTGCCCACCGAGGACCCCAACAACGACGTATTGATTCCCTTGACGCTGACTCTTGTTGCCCCGGACACCTACGAAGTTACCGCCACTGGTTTGAACATCGAACTGTCACCAGGCGAATACTGGATTGGCGTGACCCCCATTGCCGGTGGCCTTTATGATGGAATCCACATGGCCTCCAGCACTCTGATCGGTGACGCTACTCCCAGCTTCGATCCCAACGGCATGCCTGCTCCCATGTGGTCCGTTTGGAATCCCGGTGTTGATGCTGCCATGCTCATCATTGGCCTGGATGACGTTGTCGCCACCGAAGACGTGACCCTGGATGGGATCAAGTCCCTCTACCGCTAGTTAAACTCAGCGCCGGCCGATCAAAAAATGATCGGCCGGCACTGAAAAGCCAAACCAACAATCTCAAATTACGACGGGAGTCGAGAAAAATGAAAACCAAGAAACAGATCACCCTGGTCATGCTACTGGCTCTAATACTGGCTTGCACAGCTGCCCAGGGACAGGTCTCTGTGGAATTCATCGGCGAAGGTGCCGCCACCGGAATCTCCCACGACGGTTCCGTGGTTGTTGGCAACTCCAATGGTGCTTACGAAACATTCCGCTGGACAAGAGCAACAGGAATCCAACTGCTTGGTCGGGCTACAACTCCGGTTCTCGGAAGCGGAGCCGGTGGACCAGATGTCTCGGATGACGGCCGATTCGTTTCTGCCACGATCCTGGGCGAAGACGAAACTTACGGAACCATTGGACGCTGGTCCGAAGAATTTGGCTGGGAAGAAGCCATGCCCCCCACCCTTCCCGATGGTGGATTAATGAGTGATTATTATGGATCCAGTTGGGGAATTTCCGGCGATGGTTCCACCCTCGTTGGACTTTACTGGCGCCCCGGGGCCTCCGATGGAAGCGCTAATGGGATATCTTGGAACGATGAGAGCGGATTGACAGGTCTTGGTTCCACCGGCGGCAACAGTCGAGCCAATGATTGCAACGCTGACGGAAGCATCATCATCGGCTGGGATGAAGCCCCTTTTGGTTTCTGGCAACCCACTGTATGGGAAAATGGCGTTTTGACCCACCTGGCCGAACCCGAAGCCTGGTGCATGGCCGACGGCATCACTCCTGACGGAAACATGATTGTCGGATCTTCAGCAGTTGCCGAAAACAATTATCTGCGTGAAGCGGCTGTCTGGATCCGCAACGGCGACGGTTGGGATGAACACCTTTTAGGTGTCTTGCCCGGCACAAACAATCCTTTCGGCAATGCCCTCGCCCGAGACGTGTGTGATGATGGCTCCATTATCGTAGGCTTCAACGCCTGGGATCCTGGCAATTCTGCCGGCTTTATCTGGACTTTGGAAGACGGCATGATGAACGTGGTCGATTTCCTGGAAGACAACGGCATCACCATCGACAACAATCTTCGCATTATCGGCTTGAACGCCATTTCCGGGGATGGGAAACATATCGCAGGTATCGCCCAGCAAACTGTCTGGCCGTTCAATAACGAAACATTCATCATCCACCTGGAAGAATTGTCTCCTGTTCAGGAAACACCTCTGCCCTTCCAACTCAGCTCCAATTACCCCAACCCCTTCAACCCCCAAACCACCATCCCGGTGTCCATGGTTCGAAGCGGCCAGGCCAGCCTCGAAGTTTACGATACGGCTGGACGACTGGTGCGCACCCTGCACAGCGGAATGTTGAGCGAAGGCCGTCATGAGTTCATCTGGAACGGCCGGGATCGTCGGGGCAACCAGGTGTCCAGTGGAGTTTATTTTTCACGGGTCACCGACAGCTCCGGTCATAGCCTTAGCCAGCGTATGGTTATGGTCAAATAATTGGCGTCGTGCCGGGTTCGGTCCTGAAAATCGCTTGCAAGAGCTTTTCCTTCCCACTCACACAAAAGAAGGGGAACGAACCCGGCTGCCAAACAATAAATATTACACGGAGGATACGGATTTCATGTGGCGCGCCGGAAACATTTTATTACTAATCCTGACCCTGACGGCCACCCCCGTCCGGGCGGCAACCTTTGAGTTTTTCAAAGATCCCCTGCCGTCCACCTGGGCCAGTTTCGCCTTCGACGCCGACGGCGACAAGCTGGCCTGCAACTACGGCGGGCATCTTTTTCTGTGGTCTCCCGCCGAAGGTTTTCAGGATCTTGGTGATGGTCATCCCCAATCAGGTAGCATTGGAATATCCGCAGATGGAACCACTATTTGCGCCACACGGGTTGATCCGCAGGATGGATACCTGAATCCCGCCCTTTGGTCAGAAAATGAGGGGTGGATGGATTTGGGCCATACCCTTGAAGGTTGTGTGGAAGATGAAAGCTGGGGCAGTGGTTTTGATTTGACCGACGACGGAACCGAAGCGGTGGGTCTGGCCTGGACCTGCCAAGGTGGGCAAGCCTTCCATTGGAAAATGAATCAGGGCATGAATGGACTCGCCAACCAACCATGGGAAAGATCCGGTCGGGCCACGGCCATCGCAGGAAATGGATCTCTTCTGGCCGGGTTTGTGGAACACCCACAAAAGGGTTACCGGCAACCGATTTACTGGCTCCCGAACACCAACTACCAGCGATCCTTTTATGCCG
>JAUUYW010000576.1 GCA_030590265.1 Candidatus Krumholzibacteriia bacterium | reverse complement strand
GGGCACGACCAGGGAGAAGGTCGTGCCCTGGCCCGGTTTGCTGTGTTTGATGGACAAATGGCCACCATATTTTTTCAGCAGACGTTGAGATTTAGGCAAGCCCAGGCCACCTCCCGGCCGCGTCGAAAAACCAGGCTCCAGCACCCTCTGGTGATCTTCGGTGGCGATGCCGATACCGGTGTCGGTGACTTCAATTTTGATCAATCCATTGGCAGGCTGCCAGGTGATGCGCAGATCGCGTCGGGGGGCACTGTTCATGGCCCTGCAGGCGTTGCCCACCAGGTTGTCCAGAATGAAGCCCAATTCATCGGCATCCATCCTGCAGGCCAGGGCTTGGGCCGGTTGCTGCAGGTCCGTTTCTCCTGAACTCATCATGGCAGCCATTCCGGTCTGTACCGTCACGCCGGTTTCTTCAAGAATAACCTGGTTGGCGCGCATAACTTTTTCCAAAACGGAGGAAAGCGGCGTCCGAAAATACTCACTCACCTGGCGGCGCAGACTTTGCAGCAGCGCTTCGGTGGATTTTTCCTCTTTGTGCAATTGTGCCAGATGGCTGTTCACCGAGTCGGCGGTGAAATTCTCATTGTTCAGTTGGGTCAAAGCCTCATTGATGCGGCAAAGAGAGGCCAGGGATTCGTCCACCACCGAGTCGGAAACCTCGGCCAGGCGGGCTCTTTCCAGGATATTGATCAAACGCGGCAGAGCATCTTCGTGGCAATCCTGCCAGATCTCCTTCATGCGGGCCACCAAGTTGGGATTCACACCTACACCCGATTGAACGGCGTCCAGCATCCACAACAGACGACGCAGCGAGCGCAGGGGCGCCATGGCGCCATGGTTGGAGACTTCGAGATCTTCCAGGAGGTGAAGACGACGTTCCTTGAGGTGTAGCAGGCCATTTGTTTCCTGCAGGGCGCGGGGGCTGGATTGAGTGCCGTGGCGTCGGATCATCAACCATATCAACAAGGCCAGTATCAGGCCCAGTCCCAGTCCGGCGAGCACAAGCAGACGGGGATTACCAAGGAGCCGGGCAAAAAATATCGCCATGGTCAATGGGTTTGCTTCAAGAATAATGCTGCCCAGTTTGGAACCGTGAAGAATGAATGAGGGATGGCCGTCCCTGGAACCCGTCATTACCCTTCTGAAAAACTTCCGTGGATTGTCCTGGTAGGTCCCGATTATTTTAAAATTCCTGTCCAGGATGCGCCCTTGGCCATCCCGGTCCTGGGTGATGATGCCTATTGCGTCATGAGGGGATTTGCTGTCCGGCAGATCAATCAAACCCAGAATACTGATACCACGGGTGTTGGTGGCTTTTGTGCGCAGGACCAGTTGGTCATTTTCCAGTCCCAGACGAATGATGGATTCGAAACGATTTCCCGTGATGATGTCCAGTTGGTTTTTCTGGTCGGCGGGTATCAACAGACAGCCCAGAAGGTGGGTATTCCGGGTTAGGGAGGCCTTGAGCTCTCCCTGGTTGTCCCACACCAAAACTGAGCCCTGGTTGCCATAGGTGCAGTGGACGATGACGACAATTTCCAGATTTCCGTCTCCGTCAAGGTCGCCGGTTTGCAGGTATGGAGTTCCG
>JAUUYW010000416.1 GCA_030590265.1 Candidatus Krumholzibacteriia bacterium | reverse complement strand
CCCTCGCCAGACATTGACGCCGAACACCAAAACCAAAATCGGTAACAGCAGAAACAGCTGTTTGTAGCTCAGGCACCAGGACAGAATTCGAGGGTAAACCTTGCCGAACATTTCAAAGAGAAACAACAATCCGCCAGCTAAAAGCAGAACAAAAAGAATGTTCAAGAAGATGCTGTGTTCCGGCCCCAAAGGCAGCCATAAATGGGCCAGCAATACCCCTGCAATAACTGCTGGGATGAGATTGCGAAATTTTTTCGTCCGCCACCAAGGTAGCGGCTTATTTGATTCGGATTCTTTGGATTTTTTCCCACCACGGAGTAGCAACAAAGCCACTGGTGGAATAACCACAAGAGCCACAATGACCGACGAAGCAAGGGCAAACGTTTTGGTAAAAGCCAGTGGCCGGAACAACTTACCTTCGGCGGCAACCAGAGTAAACACAGGCAGGAAGCCGATAATTGTGGTGGCCACGGCAGTAGCGACCGCGCCGGCCACTTCACTGCTGGCACTGTGAATCACATCACGCAGGTTGGCACCAGGCGGAGCTTGCTCCCTGCGGGATAATATGTTTTCCACCAGGATGACACCCATGTCCACCATGGTCCCGATGGCGATGGCAATTCCCGACAGGGCCACAATGTTGGCGTCCACCTTGAACAGCTTCATGGCAATGAACGACATGAGCACGGCCAGGGGCAACAATCCGGCCACCATCAGCCCGGCACGCAAGTGGCTGACCATGACGATGACCACAATAATCGTCAGCAGAATTTCCAGGCTCAGGGCTTCGCGAAGAGTGTCCAGGGTTTCGATGATCAAACCGCTGCGATCATAAAAGGGCACAATGGTCAGCTTGCTGATGCGGCCGTCAGGCAAAAGTTTTTGGGGCAAACCCGGAGCAATTTCTTCGATGCGACCCTTGACCCTTTGGATCACTGCCAGCGGGTTCTCGCCATAGCGGGCCACCACCACGCCACCCACTGCTTCGACGCCTTCTTTATCCAAAACTCCTCGGCGCAAGGCCGGACCCAAAGAAACCGTAGCCACATCTGAAATGAGCACCGGAACATTGTCGCGAACAGCCACCACGCTGGCTTCCAGATCCTTTGTTCCCTGCACCGTCCCGACCCCGCGCACCACATACTCCACGCGGTTGATCTCCATGCTGCGGGCCCCAACCTCTCGGTTGGACTGGCTCACTGCCCGGGTTACCTGGGCCAGAGTGACGCCGTACAACAGCAGGGCATCCGGGTCCACTTCCACGTGGTATTCTTTTTCAAACCCACCAACGGATGCCACTTCGGCAACACCTCCGGCGGCCAAAAGAGCATCCCGAATCTGGAAGTCCTGGACCTGCCGCAACTCGGCCAGATCCCAACCACCGGCAGGATTTCCCTGCTCATCGCGGCCTTCAATGGTGTACCAGAAAATTTGTCCGAGGGCAGTGGCGTCTGGCCCCAAAGCGGGCTTGACATCAGCAGGCAAAGTGCCCGCAGGAAGACTGCTCAATTTCTCCAGGATTCTTGACCTGGAGTCGTAAAATTCAGTGCCCTCGTCGAACAAAACATAGATGGAGCTGAACCCGAAAAAGAATAACTACGCACCGTTCGCACATGGGGCAGGCCCATCAGTGCTGAGGTCAGCGGGTAGGTAACCTGGTCTTCCAGGTCCTGGGGCGAGCGGCCGGGCCACTCCGTAAAAATGATCTGCTGGTTCTCCCCAAGGTCAGGAATTGCATCCACCGGCACAGGATCCCGAGGCAGCCAGCTGGTTTGCCAGTCAAAAGGGGATACGACGGCACCCCAGCCAATTGCCAGAAGAACCAGCAGAAAAATGATCAGTTTGTTGTCCAGGCAGAAGCCGATCAAATCGGCCCAAAAACCTTTGGGTGCCACCAGTTTTTCACTCATCAGTGGCCTTCCTTGTGGTCATCAGCATCTTCACCGATAATCGCAACCTGAGAACCACAACGCAGCATCATGTCGCCGAAGTAGGGATTGCTGGTGGTCTTGCCCAGCTGGAACCATTCGGCACCATCGTTGTCGAAAGCCATAGGGCAGTGGAATTGGCGCACCACTTGATTGTCCGGCGTTCCAAAGCGTTGAAAAACCACCCAAAGGTTGTCCGAAAGCGGCTGAAAAGGCTCACGACGCGAACTGAGATCCTTGGCCCGGGACATGGTCTGCAAAGCTTTGTCCATGAGCGGATACAGCCGGCCCCACTCCATGGCGGCGGCCACAGACAAATCAGCGGAGTGGCTCTGGGAAACAGCAAGAGCTTCCACCACTGCAGTGGTGGCCAAAGCTGAGCCGGAATCATCATCGCCAGCCAGTTTGTCTTGCAACTGAAGGTAGGATTCAAGGAGTTGGGAAAGGCTATGCTGGAATTCCGCCGGGGAATCCAACACGGTCATTGCACTGGCATCCTCCACTGGAGAATCGTCATCGGCCCGCGCCATCATCATGCTATCCTTGGCCAGGATTTGCAGGGCGCTGTCGATCTTGAATCCCCCGCGGGTGACCACTTCTTCACCTTCTGTCAAGCCCTCTTCAACCAGATAAAAATCATCGGCGCGAGGTCCGAGAACCACCACTCGACCTTCGTAAATAAACCCGTCCTCCCAGGGCAGACGCACGTACACTACTGCGCGACGACCGGTCAACAACGGAGCCGTTACCGGGATTACCAGAGGTGGTTCGGCACCCTGGTCTGGCCCTACCGGTTGGCCCAAAGCACCCAGCACCGCTTCAACTTCGGCTGAAACCAACATGCCTGGTTTCAAAAGACCGTCCGGGTTGTCAACCTGCACCCGCACTTCCACGGTGCGTGTTTTTTCGTCCAAAATGGAATCCATGAAAAGGATGTCACCGGTGAAGGTCTGGCCGGCCTGGGACGGAGTGCGAAATTCCACATTCTGGCCGGGCTTCAGCCAAACCAGATCCCGTTCGTAGGCCCGTAAAGTAACCCACACCGAAGAGAGGTCGGCGATGGCGTAGAGCACCGAACCGGTTTTTACGTATTGGCCTTCAGTGGCCTGCCGCTTGGTCACCACACCGTTGAACGGTGCCGTGACAATGAGACGTTCACTCAAGGGTCCACCGGCTGCAATGTGGTCGATTTGCTGCGAAGTCAATCCCAGTAGAAGCAATTTTTTTCGGGATGCTTCCACCAGACGGCGAGCACTGTCCTTGGCCGGGCCTTCTCCTGCAGTGGCCAAAGATTGCACCGCTGTCTGCAATTCCGCCTGGGCTCCATACATTTCGGGGCTGT
>JAUUYW010000412.1 GCA_030590265.1 Candidatus Krumholzibacteriia bacterium | reverse complement strand
CGTGACCATCCAGACAGTGACTGGATGGGTGACGGCGAAACGAATGATTTTCATCAGTTGTTCTCCACCAGGGCTGCCACGGTATCAGGTTCCACATCGTTGTCAGCATTTGGAGACTCGTAGCCAAGGCTCTCTCCGTTGAGAGCTTTGATCAGGGTTCCAGTGCGCAGGCCACCCTGACCCATGGTCACAATGAAATCGCCGTCCGTCAGTCCTTCCAGGATTTCCACATGGGTTTCGTCGTACAGGCCGGTTCGGATTTCTACTTTGCGCACGGTGTCGGCGACTGCCACAAACACACTGCGCAAGGCTCCCTCCTCCACCAATGCCAATTTGGGAATGGAAAGAGCGTCGTGATGGGAATCGGTGGTGATGCGCACTTTGGCAAAGCCGCCAACCTTGGCCAATTCGTCGACATCTTCCAGAAGCAGGGTCAAACGAACGGTGCTGGTGGCTGGATCCACCACTGGTGAGATGCGCTCCACCCTGGCTTCAAGATCCTTGTCCAGGGCTTCCGGTGAAACCAGAACCCTTTGACCGGAACTGACTTTGCGGGCCACCGCTTCGGGCAGATTGATACGCACCCGCAGAGGATCAAAATCGCCCAGTGTGAAAGCGGGTGCGGTGATGGGGACTTGTTGCCCAATGACAATTTTTCGATCGGTGATTCGGCCGGAAAAAGGCGCGCGAATGCGGGTTTCTTCCAGGGCAATGCGAGCCAGGTCACGTTCGGCTTCGGCAAGCTTCCAGGATGATTCCACATCGTCGTATTCCTGTTGGCTGATCAATTCACCCGTGAGCATTTCTTTGTTGCGATCCAGCAGGCGCTTTTTGTCGGCCATGGTCAGCTTGGCTTTGCGCAGCTGGATTTTTTCCCTGCCGTTTTCCAACTCTGCCAGGACGGTGCCTTTTTCAACCCAGTCGCCTTCTTCAAAGGCGATTGTCTGCACCCGACCAGCAGTGCGGCAAGTAAGATCCACCAAACGATCAGCTTCGATGACCGAAGCGGCCCGATAGTAGGCACTGATACCGTGGGCCTGAGCCTGAGCCAGTTCCACCGGAACAGCCATCACTTCAGGTTTTTCGTCGTCAGAATCGGATTCTTGACCCGGTTGCTCACCCTCGGCAACAGCCTCTGCGGCAGCACCAAAAAGGCCCGCAGGCAAATTCCCGGTGAAATGCAGACCGGCACCAACGCTGCCAACGATAAGAAGGAAAAGAAATATCAGAAATAGGGGTTTCCTGAAAATTGACATCGTCCGGGCTCCCTGGCTTGAATTGATTTGCGCTATCGATGGCGAATTGACTCATCGTGGTAAGCTAGACGCATCAAAAGCGGTTTGGTTGTATCCTTTGGGTGAATTTTTATGGTCATGATCCCATCCAAGCTGGAAATCCCATCTCTGGAGGGCTATTTTCCCCTCAATATTAGCCGGACAGAAAAAGCTGACGGCCGAGCCAAACCGACGCCACCAAATAAGGGGTCAGAGAATGAGAAAACTCGTCGAATGTGTTCCCAATATCAGTGAAGGCCGTGATCCGGCCATCATCGAGGCCGTCACTTCTGTCATTGGCGATGTTGCTGGTGTGCACTTGCTGGATGTGGACCCTGGGGCCGACACCAATCGCACGGTGATCACCTTTATCGGCGACCCCGAAGGTGTGGCTGAGGCTGCTTTTCGCGTTGTTAAAAGAGCCTCTGAGCTGATCGACATGGGCAAACAAAAAGGTGCCCATCCCCGTCACGGGGCCACCGATGTCTGTCCCTTCGTGCCGGTGCGCGGTGTGAGCATGGATGAATGTGTGGCCATCGCCCAAAAGGTTGGCGAGCGCATCGGCAAAGAGCTGGCTGTGCCCGTGTACCTTTATGAAGAAGCCGCCAGCAGTGAAGAACGCCGCAACCTTGCTTTCGTGCGCAAGGGTGAATACGAAGCCCTTTCCGAAAAGCTGGGCACCGACAAGTGGAAACCTGATTTTGGTCCCAATGAGTGGAATGAGCACACGGCCCGAACCGGTGCCACCAACGTATCGGCCAGAGGGTTTCTTGTGGCCTACAACGTTAATCTCAACACACGCAACAAAAGCATCGCCTCACAAGTTGCTCTTGATATCAAAGAAGCCGGACGCGCCAAACGTGACGACAAAGGCGTATTGGTTCGTGATGAAAACAAAAAAACCATCATGGTTCCCGGGCCCTACAAACTGGATGCCTGCAAGGCTGTGGGTTGGATCATCGAAGAGTACGATCGCGCTCAGGTTTCCATCAATCTTGTCAATACCGCCGTGACCAAACCTCACCAGGCCTTTGATGCCTGCAGTGCCAGCGCCCTTGACCGGGGCGCCCGGGTTACCGGCAGTGAACTGGTGGGCTTGATCCCTGAAGGCGACCTTCTGGCCGCCGGCATTCACTACCTCAAGAAAGCCAACCAATCGGCCGGCATTCCCCGGAAAATGATATTGGAAACGGCCATCCAGAGCATGGGGTTGCGTGAACTGGGCGATTTTGACCCAGCTGAAAAGGTCATCGAATACCAGGCGGGACTGGTTGATGGGGAATTGGTCAGCATGACCAACCGCGAATTTGTGGATGTGCTCAGCACCGACAGCCCCGCCCCCGGTGGTGGCTCCGTAGCAGCCCTCTGTGCAGCCCAGGCTGCGGCCCTGACCGCCATGGTGGGCAACCTCACCGTGGGCAAGAAAAAGCAATACCTGCCGGTGCAGGACCGAGTCAAGGAAATCGCCGAGTTGGGTCAGGACATGAAGGATTTCTTCCTGAATGCCATCGACGACGATACCAACTCTTTCAACGTGGTCATGGACTGCTTTGGTTTGCCCAAGAAAACTGCAGACCAGAAAAAAGCCCGCGATCTGGCCATTGCCGACGCTACCCGTGGGGCAACCAGGGTTCCCTTGTCGGTTTTGGAGCGAGTTCCTGCCCTCTTGGAGCTGGCAGCGGAAATCAGTGAAATCGGCAACGCACCCAGTTTGAGTGATGCGGGTGTGGCGGTGCTGACTGCCCTCGCTGGAGCCGAAGGAGCCTACTACAATGTGCTGATCAATCTCGAAGGTTTGAAAGAGCTGGATCAGGGCGGTGAACCGGGATTTTATGATGATGCTCTTGAGCGGGCCCGCAAGGCCATGGCCGAATGCGAGGCGCTGGCTGCTGAAAGCCGAGCTGCCGTGCGCACTAAGCTGGAAAAGGCACTTGAGAGCTAGAACAATTGGGAATTAAGGAAAGGAGGCGGCTGTTGGCCGCCTCCTTTTTCTTACGTATCAAGAAGACTATTCTCCGTGTT
>JAUUYW010000317.1 GCA_030590265.1 Candidatus Krumholzibacteriia bacterium | reverse complement strand
CGCCTGGCTGATGCCGGCACCATGGATGACCATTCCGGTGCCGACCATCTTATCGTGCTGACCAAGACGGTGAACATGGTCAAACCCAGTGGCGTGACTTACGTCGACGGATATGATCTGATGAAAGTTCTCACTCCCGCCGGTTGCCGAAATCAGAGCGTCTTGAACTGGCGTTTCGACCCTCAGAGCAGCTATGTGGAAGTTCGCGAAGTGAGCATCCTGCGCGATGGAGAACGAATTGCTGTTAATGTTGCCGGTGTTCACGACCTGCCGGCACCCCAGGCCGCCATCTACTGGCGCGACCGCATCAAAACCTTGCAGTTGCCGCGCCTGGAAGTGGGCGACGGCATCGAAATCATTACCTATCGCAAAGGTTATACTTACGCGCTGTTGGCTGATGGAACCGGAGCAGCAGGTGGTATTGCAGGTGGTGCAGAGGCCCCATCAGAAGCCCCGGACGATGATCGTTTCATCCCGCCCATGCCAGGCGAGTACTTTGACATCGTGCGCTTCAGCGACAACGCGCCCATGCTGGAAAAACGATATGTCTTGCGTCTGCCGGCAGACAAACGCCTGCATGCCGAAGTCTACAACGGTGGTCTCTACAGCAGCGTTACCTATGATGAGGACATCACCGAATACGCATGGTGGGGGCTGGACCTGCCCGCCCAGATCCATGAACGCAGTCAACCCGCCGGCAGCGACTTCGTGCCCAAGGTGGTCATGGCCACGGCCGAAAGCTGGGAAGCCAAGAGCCGCTGGTTCTTCGATGTGAACCGCGACCAGTTCCAGGTCACGCCGGCCATCCAGGAAAAAGTGGATCAAATTCTCGAGGATGAAGGCCTTACCAAGGCCGACGAAGAACAGAAAGCCAAGGCCCTGTTGCATTGGGTGGCCCAGAATATTCGTTATTCGGGTCAGACCATGGGCGAAGGCGAAGGTTTCACCCTGCATTCGGGTGAGATGATTTATGATCAGCGCAGCGGCGTTTGCAAGGACATTGCCGGCATGTTGATCACCATGATGCGCGCCGCGGGCATGGACAGTTATGGCGCCATGACCATGGCCGGCAGTCGCATTGATGATTTGCCTGCCGACCAGTTCAACCACTGCGTCACCGCTCTGCGTCTCGAGGACGGCACCTTCCGCATGTACGACCCCACCTGGGTTCCCTACAACAACACAATCTGGTCCATGCTTGAAACCGAACAACACTACTTGGTGGGCACGCCTGAAGGCGAAGACCTCAACCGTATTCGCTACAGTCCGCCCGAAGAATCGACTTTGAAAGTGGAGCACAAGGCGAAACTGGAGAAGGACGGCACCTTGAAAGGAACGTTCCATCTGCTAGGCTCCGGAGCTGTGGACAGCCGTCTGCGACGAATGGTCTCCGGAACCCGCCGCAAGGCCATCCACCAACGGGGAGCCCGCTTACTTTCGACCCTGAGTCCGAGGGTGGAAAAGGTGGAAGTCAAGCACCTGGTGGCCGAAGATTTCAGCAAGGACATGTGGATCGAGATCCGCTATGAAATTCCAGGATTTGCTGCCCGGATCGCCGATGGTCTTGAGTTTTCCAGTCCTGCATTGCAGCTGGTTCTCAGCGATGGCAGTCTGTTCCGCGCCGGAAATACCCAATGGGCGGAAGAGCGTCAAACCGATCTGTTGCTCTATTTCACCCAGATGGTGGACATCGAAGAGGACATCAAGATTCCTGGTGGGCTGAAGCTGGCTGCCCAAGATGAACCGGTAAAGGTGGATGAAACCTATGCCGGTTTTGATGCCGAGATGATCCAGGATGGCGACCTGGAGACACGCATCATTGCCCAGGTCAAACGCCGACAAATACCTCCGGAAGGGTATGAAGGATTTCGCAAAGCCATGGTCGCTGCCCAGGATTGGGCCGACAAAGTGATTCGCCTGGAAAAGGAGGGCAAATGATGAAGCGCCTGATTTTGACTGCCGCCGCCCTCTTGCTGTTGCCGGGCTCTTTGTTAGCTGCCGACCTGGGTGTTTCGTCCGGACACGACCTGGACGCCCTTTGGGAACAAGCCCAATCCAACTATGACCTCGATGTTGAAGACGCCGTCATCCTGCTGGAAAGCCATCAAGTCAATTTTGGTGCCGATCAATCCATGACCACTCGTGTTCATCGTTTGGTTTGGATCGGTACCACCGTTGGAATCCGCGGCTACGCCGACTTGCGCATTCCCTGGAATACCGCCACCTCGAATTTGGAGGTGGAGGTTTTGCGCACCTGGCGTGATGGTCGTTGGTGGCCGGATGAAAAGCAAATCAGCGAGACTGCGGTGGTCCACACTTTGCCCTACGGCCTGGATCGGGCCGACGATTACACCACCATGCGTGAAACCATGCTGTTGCACGATGGGGTGGAGTTGGGCTGCATCATGGAGACTGCCTACACCATCACAGAAAAGAAAGTGCCTGCCGCGGGTGGCATTTTTGTTTTTCCAAAAAACGATCCTGCTGTTTTGACAGTATTGGAAGTGTTCGGCGAGAAACTTTCTCACCATGAACTCAATGGAGTTGCCGAGCCGGTGGCCGCCAATACGGCCAACGGTGAGGGGTTGCGGTGGCAGGCCGATCTCACTCCGGCTTTGGGGATGCCGGTCGGGTCCAGTCCTGAGGTTTATGAGCCGTCGGTGGCCTGGTCTTCATGGAAAAACTGGGGACAATTGGCCGACAACTGGAGGCCTGCTTTTTTCAGGGGAATGCTGCTTGAAGCAAAGCAAATCCAGTCCCTGCAAGAGAAACTCCATCCAGCTTTGGGTTCGCGCCAAAAAGTGGCTGTGGTTGCCGATTATTTGAACGAAATGGTGCGCAGCGTTCACTATGACTCCGGGTTCTGGAGGGGAAGTCCGCGTTCCGCATCCCGCACCCTGGCCACGGCTTATGGTCATGATCTGGACCGGGCTGTTCTGGCGGCTTCCCTGCTGACTGAAGCAGGCTTTTCGGCAGAACCCATATTCATTGGTCGGGGATCGGCGCTGGTGGCAGCCGAGATTCCTCGACTTCAGGATCTGCAGCGCTTGGTTTTGCGCATTCCTGAAGTCAATGACGTAATTCTGGATCCCGCCAGCGGGAAGCTGCTGACTTCGGATGTGATTTTTGGTCATCCCTACTGGAATCTGCGCAAAAATGCGGAAGCCGGTCCCCAGGGGCCAGTGGCGTCCCAGCAAGAGAAGAGCCTGACTGTGGCCATCAATCTGGAAAAAGGTGAAGATGATTCTTGGCAAGGCTCTGGGTACTTCCGGGGCACCGGTCGGTTCAGCCAGCACGGCTCTTTGCTGGCTGCAGGAGATTTCAAGGACGGGTATTTGTCCCAATTGACAAACTCGGTGATTGAGGGCTTGAAACCCTCTGCTGCTTCGCCCGGGAATTTGAAACCGGACGTGGTCGAAGTGGATCTGGAGTTTGAAAAATTCGAGTTGGTGAGTGATGGCCTGGAACGGAAAAAGCTGGTGGTTGGTGCGCCCCAGGGGGGAATTCTATCTCAACTGCCGCGTGGGGTTCATCTCTATGAGGAATCACGACAAACCGCTGTAATCGGTATGGAAAACTGGAAGCAAACGGTGACTTTGAGGATTGAGGTGGGGGACAAGGATCTGCTTAGCAAGCCCGAACCGTTCTCACTTTCCAATGAAGCAGGTTCCTTTGAATTGGCGGTGATGTTGGCAGACGGTTGGCTGGTTTTGACTCGCACTCTTGAGATCGCAGAGGAGAGCATCCAGGCTGCGAACTGGCCCCAATTGCGGGCTCTTCTTCTGGAAGAATCTGATCGTGCGTTCGGTACGGTTCTTTGGGAAAAGTAGGTCATCGGGATCTTGACCCTGCTGAAAGGCAGGCGTAAAAATAATGTCGTGAAAGTTGTCAATGCAATCGGGAGCAACCGCAGGATTTACAGCATAGTGCCCTGTTGGCGGGTATGCTATCTGAGCCTGGCCTGATTTGTGCGTTATTTTCAGGGTTCTCTCCGATTTCTGACCCGTTGTCACCCTGGAGTGACAAGTCCTTCGCCACTTGTCATTCCTGAGGTACTACACCCATAATTATTCCAACCTCCCAAGGTGATTGTCACCTGGGAGATGTTGTGCCCTGCCCTGCTGTTCATACTGGATCACCTGGTGCAGGAGCAACTGTTTACCGACCCCGCCGTCCCGAGAAAACCCTTCTTCACAAAACAGTGCGTCAGAACCTGGAAACTTACCTGGTTGTCAATGATGAGCAGGATGATTTTCGAGGCCGCATCCCCCTTCATGTTGAAGCAGCTTTTCGTGAGTATCTAAAATGTGGCCTGCTTTGTCAT
>JAUUYW010000392.1 GCA_030590265.1 Candidatus Krumholzibacteriia bacterium | reverse complement strand
GGCTGATCTTGGAATTCTGTATTTCGTGGGCTTGGGTGACATGCGCATCGGTTTTTCGGTTCGCAATTTTGGCGGTGATCTGAAGCCTGATGGCTCACCACCGGCCTTGCCTGATGGATCCACTCCCAACAGTGATTTTCAGGGATTCCCGGCTCCCACAGTGGGTTCTTTCGGAGCATCCAAAACCTGGCAACTGGCTCGCAAGCTCTCCTTGCTGACCAGTGCCGACTTCAATCATCCGTCCGATTTCATGGAGAGCTTCCGTTTTGGCGGCGAACTGGGTGTCAACCAGATCCTGTTCGTGCGGGCCGGTTACGAGACCAGTCGTCAGGAAGGTGGCTTTGCCGCCGGTTTTGGTCTGCAACTCAAACGCAAACAGTTCCTGGTTCGGGTGGATTACGCCTACAGCGATCAGGGTAGTTTTGGGACTATCCATCACATTTCAGTGGATCTGTCTCCCTTGTACCAACGCAAACCAGATGATGCCTGGCGAAGGAGACGCTGATGAAATTCCTGCGCATTTGGCTGGCGGCCCTTTTGTTGCTTCTGTTGACCAGTGCCTTTATTTCGGGGTGCGGTGAAAAAATCGCCATTCCTGAACCCATTGGACTGTTCTCCATCAGTGCCTATCTATCGGCGGGAACCTTCGCAATAGATGATCCCCGACAGGTGGTTGAGGTCCAAGGTGGTCTTTTTGTCATCCATGGGGACAGCCTTTCCCGGCGGAATCTGGGCTTTGGCCTGTCCGAAGGAGCCCCAGCGGTGGTGGGTGTTGGAAACCTGATTTCCCTTTGTGGGGATGACGACCTGGGTCTGGTTTTCGTGTACGATGAAATCGCTTCCCGGGTGCTGTGGTATAATTCCACGGACTTGACACCTATCGGTTCCACTGATGTGCCGGATGTTCAAACCGCAGTCTCCCTGGCCACCTGCCCAACGGGCATCGAACAAGTTCCTTCTGCGGAAACATTCCTTTACCTGGCTGATCCCGATTCCGGTGTGGTTCACCGCTATGCTTTCGATGAGGTTTCTGGTCTGTCCCCATACGGGATCTTGTCCCGCAGCAATGGCGAAGGGGCTCGATTTGTCCACATCCCAGCGGGAATGATCCGTGATTCCGAGGACAGTTTGCTGGTTTGTGATATGGATCCCAATCGCAACTGGGTGATTCGCTTTTTCTGCGAACCGGACCTGGCCGACACTACTCAAAATGACGACGACCAGGACCCCTTGCGTGGCCGGGCTGCACGGTTCCGCACCCTGGACTGCGAGCCCCAACCGGCCGCCGCTTTTGTTTTGGGCGATGCTCCGGGTTGCGATGAGTCCGACTGGGTGGGTGGTATCAGCGATGTCCTGGGTGAGTTTGCCCTGCCTAGGGCAGTGGCCGTCGATGGCAGTGGAAGCATTTATGTGAGTGATTCCGGAAACAACCGCATCCAGATTTTTGAGGATGGGGAGTTTGCCCTGAGTTTCATCATCACAGCAGAGGAAACTTCCATCCCCATCAGTTTGGCGGCAGTGGACCGAATTGTCTCTCCTTCGCTGACCCACTACGGAGCCTACATTTTCTCCGTTTCGGCCGAAGAAAACATAGTCCGCAAATACATTTCATTTGAAGAGTATCAGCGACTCAATCCCGGCACACCACCACCTCCCCAATAATGAGCAGAGGATGGAGAGGTCATTCGGCATCCTGCAATAGCGGTGGTGGGTCCTGACAAGGGCTGGCGAACAAATGCCTGCTCTCGGGTCTCGGGTTCAGCTGCCGATTCATGATCTCGACTAAATTCAAAATGAAACGGTAGCTGGTGATTTCATAGGTGGTCATGGCCGGCAAACGCGAATCATCTGACCCCAATTCCTTTGCAGAGACCTGCCGACTGTCGATAATCCCCTGCCAAACAATGCGCTGCTCCTGCACGTCGATGATGGCTGCGGGCGTCACAAGCACCAATTCCTGGCCTTCATTCTCAAATTCGTAATCCAGGTGTTCGGGAATCACCAGATGGGTCCAGCCCCGGTGCCGTCCCACGTCCAGGGCGCTGCGGCCATCAAGGCTGAATGTTACAACACCCAGAGTATCGGTTTCGCTCTGCACACCGTTTCCGACAGCGGCCAAAGGATCACGGCCCGCCCCGAGATAAAAGACCTCCGTACCCGGCACCATGGTCTCTACAAAATGGTGAAGCCCCTCTTTCCAGGTGCAATCCATCAGCAGACGGCGCTGTCCGGGACTGTCGTTCCAGTCGATCAGGGCCTTGTGGCCGCTTTCGTGGGAAAAGGGCACCTGGGGAGTGGCAATGGCGATGCGCACCGGAAGCAGTTGATCCGGCGGGAAGACCTGATTTTCATTGTCCAGCCCAACTTGCCGACCGGATGTGCAAGCCAGCATGGGCAGCACCAATACCAGGATGGCCAGGGTGATCATGATCATTCGGCCACAGGATGAATTCAACATGCCAAAGCTCTTTCCTAATTTCCAGGGGTTGTGTTCTGCCCGACCATCGGGAAGAACGAGGCAGAACCAGGGAACAACCTGGACCATTCCACCACTGCCGGGACGTCTGGTCAATGGGGCAGCTAAGTTTTCTGAATCAATGCAGAAATCATGCCCATGATCCGGCGGGGAAACTTTGCAGAGCATTAGAAAAACTGGCACCACCGCCGTCAAACAAGTACAATTCAGGGATAACATTTTTCCGAGCCAGCCTGGCGATATTCAGGCAATACCCTGGAGACTGGTTTTGAGCATCAACTCCCTGAAAAAGAAATTCCCGCGCAAGGATATTCCCAAGACGCCTTTCTACGTCTCCATTGCGGGAAATATCGGTGTTGGCAAGAGCATGATCACCACCATGGTCGGTGAAGTGTTCGGTTGGCGCATGTTCTACGAGCCGGTCATCAACAATCCTTACCTCGAAGATTATTATCAGGACATGAAACGCTGGAGTTTTCACCTCCAGGTTTATTTTCTGAGCAAGCGCTTCGAGGTGCAAAAGCAAATTCTGGATCAACCGGGATCGGCCATCCAGGACCGGACCATTTATGAGGATGTGGAAATATTTGCTCCCACTCTCTACCGCCGCGACTGCATGGACAACCGGGATTACGAAAACTACCGGGAAATTTTTCGGAACATGTCGGCCTTTCTGCAACCTCCTGATTTGATCATCTATTTGAGCTGTCGGCCGCAAACGGCCCTGGACCGCATCCAGCAACGGGCCCGCAATTGTGAGTCCGACATTCCCCTGGAATTTCTGGAGGACCTGCACGCCGCCTACGAGGATTGGATCGAACGCGCTCCTGCCCTTTGCCCCGTGCGCACCATCGACACCGAAGCGATCAATCTGCGTGATGATGCCCAGGCCCAGATTGATCTTTTGCAGATGATCCAGGATCTGCACCATGAAAAACACAAAGGAAATATATGAACACCGGACAATATCGTCCCAGCGATTTGCTGAGAGGCTCGGATATTC
>JAUUYW010000305.1 GCA_030590265.1 Candidatus Krumholzibacteriia bacterium | reverse complement strand
GGGTGTTGATCTGATGGCCCAGGATCGCCTGGCCGAGTCGGAAAAACAATTCAAACTGGCCCTGAAAACCGCGCCCGATTTGCAGTCGGCCAGTTACAACCTGGCTCTGGTACTCTCCCGCCGGGGAAAGAACAGCGAGGCTTTGCTGCTGCTGGAAAAACTCACCACTGCCCGACCTGAAGATACCGATTTTCATTTTGCCCAGGGGCATTGCCTGTTTCAGCTGGCCCGTTTTGCCGAAGCGGCCACTCAATTTGAAGCGGTCCTGGATCTTGATGACAAACACAAACGGGCTGTTTTTGGTTTGGCCAGAAGCCTGCAGGAGGATGGGCAAAATGACAAGGCCATGAGAGCCTGGAATCGGTACCTGGCTTTGGACAGCACCTCCAGCTGGGCAAAGGTGGCCAAGCGGAACTACCGGAAACTGCGTGATGGCTCCTGAACCGGCCACCTTGCTCGAACTGAAAAACTGGTCGCTGGTGCGCTGTCACGGTGGTCAGGAAATCACTTTGCTGGACAACATCAATCTGCGCCTCAATGCCGGCCGCTGGCTGGCAGTTCTGGGGGCCAATGGTTCCGGCAAAAGCTCCCTGTTGAAATACCTCGCCTCTGAAGAGTCTCCCCTGGTGGAAGAAACCGCCATCATGTTTCAGGATCCCGACGACCAGATCATTGCCAGCACAGTGAACCGGGAGTTGACTCTGGGCCGCGAGAACCTCCAGCCAGGGCCACTGTTGGCTGAATTCAGTCTCCAGGGTTTGGGGGAATTGGATCCACGACTGCTTTCGGCCGGACAAAAACAGCGTTTGGTCATGGCAGTGGCCTTGGCGGGTAAACCCCAGGTGCTTTTGGCCGACGAACCGACCGCTTTGCAGGACCGCCATCAGGCCGCCTGGATTCTTCAACAACTGGGACAGTGGCTCGACCATTCCGGCCGCACCCTGATCACAGCCACCTGCGACCGCAGGGAAGCGATTTTGGCCCATGAAATCCTGGTTCTGGACCAGGGACATGTTGTCTTGCATGGCCCGACAAGGGAGCTTTTGGACGATCCCCGGGTGGTGGCTCTGCTGGGGGATGGAAAACAGGACCCATCGGTTCCCTTGCATTGGGATTTTTCTGCAGATGCACCGGATCCGGTGCTGAATATCAAACAACTGACTTGCAGCTTTGTGGGTCCCGGCGGCGGATTCCATATCCCGCAAATCAACCTGCAGCCAGGCGGACGGTTGGGCATTACCGGAAGCAATGGCTGCGGAAAAAGCACCCTGTTGGCCGCTTGTGCCGGGGTGCGCAAGCCCAACAGTGGCAAGATCACTTTGGCGGGCCACCAACTCTATTCTCAGCAAAAGAACCTGGATCTGGACCATGGTCTGGCCATGCTGGCGCCTCAATTTCCCGAATATCTGTTCACCCGGGAAACCGTGGCCAAGGAAATTGCTGTTGATCCGGCGCTCAAAACCTATTCGGCCACTGACTTTCTGGAGAAAGTGGGGTTGGATCCTGCTTTGGTGGACAGAAATCCCCACAGTTTGAGCAGCGGCCAGCGGCGGCGCCTTGCTTTGGGGATGGTTCTGTTTTCGGGACGGCCCTTGTTGCTTCTGGATGAACCCACGGCAGCTTTGGACCGGCAGGGCCGGCAAAGAGTCCTGGAATTGTTAGCGGATTTGCCAGCGGAAGCAATCTTGATTGTGGCTTCCCACGATAGGGAATTCCTGTCTGCCGCTGGGTGCCCGATATTGAATCTGGATGATCATTCCCTTGATTCCTGACTCCCTGGCATTGACACAAATTGGCCTCCGGAAACACCACCAAATTACCTGCTACAATTGGTATCACAATTCCCGTCACAATTCCTATCACAATTCTCTTGCCGGGCACCCTTCCGGTTGATATTTTCCCACGGAACCAAAACCGTAGCCAAGGAGGCCTCTCAACAAATACCGGCATGGACATTGCGCCCGTGCTTTTTTTGTGTGCAGAGGTGGATCTGACATGTTTGCGCGGCAAATGCCGCGCGCCTTAGCCCCTGAGGGAGCGTCATGAAATTCGTCCAAAAAGCCGCCATCATGAATTCCCACGAAATGAACCGTGCCATCAAGCGCATGGCTCATGAGATTATTGAAGCCAACAAGGGAATTGAAGACCTTGTTCTGCTGGGCATCCAGCGACGTGGTGTGCCCCTGGCCAAAATGCTGGGAGATGCCATCGCGCAGGTTGAAGGCAACGAGGTACCCCAGGGTGCCCTGGATATCACGTTTTACCGTGATGACCTTTCCAAGCTGGGACCCGTTCCCCAAGTGGCCAGCACCGAAATGCCTTTCGATGTCACCGACAAAATTGTCATCCTGGTCGATGATGTGCTCTACACCGGGCGCACGGTGCGGGCCGCCTTGGATGTAATCATGGATTGGGGCCGTCCCCGCGCCATTCGTTTGGCGGTGCTGGTGGATCGGGGCCATCGCGAATTGCCCATTCGCCCTGACTTTGTGGGAAAAAATGTGCCCACCAGCAGCCGTGAAATCATCAAGGTCAAAGTGGCCGATTTTGACGATACCCAGGAAGTTGTTGTGGGGGAGGGCCAGGAATCATGATACTGGAACGCAAGGATGTTCTTGGCCTTGAAGATCTTTCCGCCAAGGAAATTCTGGGTATCCTGGAGATCGCCGGCCGTTTCCGGGCCGTGTTTGACCGACCGGTGCGCAGTGTGCCCATCATGCGAGGGCGCACGGTGGTGAATTTTTTCCATGAACCCAGCACTCGGACGCGCATCTCCTTCGAACTCGCCGAAAAACGTCTTTCCGCCGACATCATCAATTTCAGCTCTTCTTCCAGCAGTTTCAGCAAAGGGGAAACCCTGCGCGACACCGCCGAGAACCTGGCGGCCATGAAAATCGACATGCTGATTATCAGGCACAGTTCGCCTGGTTCGGCCCAGTACCTGGGAAAGGTGCTGGAGTGTTCGGTGATCAATGCCGGAGATGGCGCTCATGAGCATCCCACCCAGGGATTGCTGGATATCATGACCATGCAGCAGAAACTGGGAGACCTGCGTGGTAAAAAGGTGACGATCATCGGCGACATCACCCACAGCCGGGTGGCGCGGTCCAATATCTGGGGTCTGACCAAGCTGGGGGCCGAGGTGACGTTGTGTGGTCCACCAACCATGATTCCCGGTGGCATCGAAAAGATGGGCGTCAACATTGAATACGATCTGCTCAAAGCCGTGTCTCAGGCCGACGTCTTGAATGTTTTGCGTATTCAGCTCGAGCGTCACTCGAGCAAGAGCTTCCCCAGCAATCGGGAATACCATCGGGTTTACGGTATCACTGAAGAGGTGATTCGCACCCTCAAACCCGAAGCTTTCGTAATGCATCCCGGCCCCATGAACAGGGATGTGGAGATCGCCAGTGAGGTGGCCGACGGTCCTCGCCAGGTGATCCTTGACCAGGTTGCCAACGGCGTGGCTGTGCGCATGGCTTTGATTTATTTGCTCTCCGGTGGCGACCCAGGGGCACTCGGTGGCTGATAAAAAAACTTGGTGGCTGATAAAAACTTGGTGGCTGATAAAACCTTCGGTCACCTAACGATCGTTTGAACATCTGACAGGCAATCAAAATTTTCCGGTGGTCCTAACCCAGGATCCCGGCTACCAGAAAGAGGCTGGACAATGGAGTGGAGCTGGCAGCGCATTCCCGCCGAATATGTGGTCACCAACATCAAGCTGTGCCGCAATGGCAAGGTCGGCAAGCGCAAGGGGTTCCTGCACGTGCGCAAGGGCCGGTTCGAGGGCATTGGTGTGGGCACTCCTTCTTTGGAAGGGTTGCCGGTGCTGGATGGTGAGGGACTGGTTTGTGCCCCTGGATTCATCGACACCCATGTGCATTTCCACGAGCCGGGCCAAGAGGAAAAAGAAAGCGTGGCCACAGGCTGCCGGGCTGCCGCTGCCGGTGGTTATACCGCTGTGGTGACCATGCCCAATACATCTCCTGCCATCGACAACGCGGGGTTGGTCAAGTATCTCATTGACCGGGCCAAAGAGACAAATTTGTGCAGGATCTATCCTGCTGGGGCCATCAGTCATCAGCTTGAGGGCGAATCCATGACTGAATTTGCCGACATGATTGCCGCCGGGGCGGTGGGATTCAGCGATGATGGTTCTCCCGTGGCCAACGGTGGCCTCATGAGCAACGCCCTGAAATACGCCAGGGTGCTCGGGGTGCCCATCCTGACTCACGCCGAAGACAAAACCATCGTGGGCAAGGGAGTCATGCATGGTGGTTACTGGTCAGCGCGTCTCGGTATGGCCGGTATGGCCCGTGCCGGTGAAGATTCGGCGGTTTTCAGGGATATCGAGTTGGCTCGCAGCAGCAAAGGTCACTTGCATGTTTGCCATGTTTCGACCAAAGGTGCGGTGGATTTGAT
>JAUUYW010000163.1 GCA_030590265.1 Candidatus Krumholzibacteriia bacterium | reverse complement strand
TTGGGTTGCTTCGGAAGTAAGATATTCGTCTGCACTGGCGATGGTGGTGGTCAGGCGGTAGGGTGGATTGCTCGGCTGACTGTCAGATTTTTGGAGGTCAGTTTCATCGGTCTTGTCGACAGTGATTTTCCCCGCGAGTTTACGGATCAGGCTGAGAACATTGTTGATTCCCAGGATGAGTTCCAGGCTGGTAGTTGTTTTTCCTTGCCCCAATTCCGTGAGGCAGATTTCTTTTTCATTGTGCATGGCCCGCAAGGCAATGCTGACAACCATCTTGATATGGTACTCCACGAGGCGTCGGTGCTTTCGGGAGGCATCAGCGCTGAGGGTGGCCACACTGTCGAGCAACAACTGTCCAGGTAGTCCACTGTCGGTGGAGACAATCTGAGCGAGGGAAAATTCGGGAGTTTTCAGGCGCACATGATTCTTGATGTCGTCGTAAAAAGAATCCCGGGGATAGGATTGACTGTTCAGATCCAGGGAGTTGGGCAGGAAGAGAAACATATCCACCTGGTAGTCATCACGCAGTCCATGGTCGAGCCAATAATCCAGTTTGATTTCAAACTGAAAATGGTCGTGAATTTCGAAATTCTTTTGGATGGTGGGCATGAGACTTCCGGCGGTTGAGGGTGATGGCATTAGCGGCTCGAATCATGGATTATTCAATAATAAGACACCAAGGCCACTGTGGAAACCCTAGAAGTTCTCAAAAAATAATGAACTTTTCCGTATAAAGTTAGCTAGAAGCTTGATAAGTTTTCGGTATTGGGGAGGGTCTCAGACAAAATGAAAATGACAATTTTGTCTTGACCATGAACCGCAGCGAAACAATTGAGTGGCAAGGGTTGACAATGGAGGTGATCACTGTTGTCGACTGGCTCTTGTTCTGAATTCCCAAAAAAGGATGTCTCAACATGAATACCCTGCAAACCTATCTTTCTTCAGCAAAATCAAAGACCGCTGATGCTGGTCTGGTCGTCATGGGAAATGAGGCCGCTGATCTTGATTCCATGGCTTCTTCCATTGCCTACGGCTACCTGTGCACTCTCCAAAACCCGGATACACCGGCCCTGCCGGTCATGCCCATCCCTCGTGCGGATTTCCACCTGCGCACCGAAGCCGTGTTTGTTTTCAAGGAAGCAGGCATCAACCTGGATGATTTGGTTTTTCTGGATGAAGTTGATCTGGACGGTTTGATGAGTGGTGCCGGACTCGTGCTGGTCGATCACAACGTCTTGGCTCCTGGTTTGGAGAAATTCAGCAACAAAGTGGTCGGAATCCTTGATCACCATAATGATGAGGGGTTGTTTCCAGAAGCAGATCCCAGGATTATTCAATCCATCGGGTCATGCACTTCTCTCGTGGCCAGGGAGTTTATTGCACGGGGGATCACTTTAAGCCGGGAAGTAGCCATCCTGCTGTGTGGCACCATTCTGCTGGACACCGTAAACCTGGATGATAAAGCCGGCCGGGTTACTGACGCCGACAAGGAGATTGCGGCCAAGCTGCTTCCTCTTTGCCCCTTGTCTCAGCAGGAATATTTCGACAAGGTCCAGCTGGAAAAATTCAATGTGCAGGGACTCTCCACCAATGATCTGCTGCGCAAGGATTATAAGGAATGGACCCTTGGCCAAATACAATGTGGCATCGCTTCGGCTTTGCTACCCCTGAAAGAATGGGCTCAAATGGACGGCGCTCTTGCCGCAGGTTTTGCTGCCTTCACCAAAGACCGTGGGCTGAATCTGCTTTTATCCATGAATGCCTATACTGATCCTGGCTTCAATCGGGACCTGGTTATTTTCTGCCAGACTGAAGAAGAACACGACAAGCTGCTGGGATATCTTCAGGAAAAGGGCCTGGATCTGAAACCAATTGAGCTTGCCGGCCAAAAACAGGGCGAAACGGGATTTGTTGGATTCTTTAACCAGGGAAATCTGGGGATTTCCCGAAAGAAAATGCAACCGTTGCTGGCTGCTTTTTTTGAGGAAAACAAATCATAGCTGGGGTTATCCATACTCCGAAGGTGCTACCCCGAATTGTTCCCGAAACGCCTTGGCAAAGTGGGACAGACTTTTGAACCCAACCGAATAAGCTACTTCGGTAACGTTCCCACCACCGCCAGACAGCAATTCGGCTGCCCGCAACAGGCGTTGGGTGCGCATGAACTCACCTGTGCTTTGACCTGCGATGGCCTTCAGTTTGCGATGCAACTGAGTGCGACTCATGGCCAGGGCCTGGCACAAATCATCCACCCGAAATTCGTTGTCTTCCAGGTTGGCCGACATGACTTCCTTGGCCCGTTCCAGAAAAAGTTCATCGATTGATTCAACAGCTTGGGGTTGCCTTTTCGGGTCCAGGGCCCAGCGGCCCAGGCGTTCGGTCAACAACCGTCTTTGCTCCAGAAGATTGGCCAATCGGAGTTTCAATTCTTTCACTTCGAAAGGTTTGGTCAGGTAATCGTCGGCGCCGATTTCCAACCCGGCCAGGCGGCTTTCCGAATCGGTTTTTGCCGTCAGCATGACCACCGGGATGTGGTTGGTTCGTTCGTCGGTTTTCAGGCGGCGGCACAGTTCGTAACCGTCCAGTTGGGGCATCATGATATCGGTGAGCACAAGATCGGGGATTTCACTGCGGGCCAGTTCCAGCCCCAGGTATCCGTCGGGGGCCTCCAAAAGATCGTAGTCGTCCGAGAGTTCAAGCCGCATCAAGGCTCGCAAATCAGGGTGGTCTTCAACTATCAGGATGGTAGGCCGTCCGGTGCTTGTTTCTTCTTCAGCATCCGCCGAAAAGTCTGTTTCCTCATCATAATCAGGAATTGGGGGAGGGTCGAATTCCATTTCGGCTTCCAGAGCAACGGGTGCTTCGACAAAAACAGGAATCAAAATTTTAAAGACGGTGCCGGAATCAGGATCGCTGGTTACCGCAATAGTGCCGCCATACCACTCGACGAGTTCCTTGACCAGAGACAATCCAATTCCGGTGCCTCGGCCGTCGCCTCCGTCGGGGCCGGCAATCTGGTGAAAACGGTCGAAGATCCGATCCAGTTGATCGGGCGGAATGAAGGAGCCGGTGTTGCGAACTTCCAAGCCAATTTGTCGGGCAGGCAGCCGGGTAAAGTCCTCTCCATCGGAGGGTGAAGAGCTGGGCACCCGTACCAATTCAACAGGATTATCAGTCCTGGTGGTGAATTCAATTTTCCCACCTGGTGGCGTGAATTTCAAGGCATTGGCCAGTAGATTCCCAACTACTTTTTCCAGAATATCAGGGTCAAACCAGGCGTTGTCGGGATTATCCGGCCAATTGGTTTGATAATCGATTTCACCACTGGTGGCCAGAGTTTCGTGGGATGAGACCAGGTCCCGCAAATAGGCGCACCAATTTCCATATTGCCAGCGCACGGGCAGATGACCCGATTCCAATCGGGAAAGGTCCAGCAGTTGTTCGATCAATTGTCCCAGGCGATTGCCGTTGCGGTTCATCATGGCGTGCAACTCATCATCCGGATTATCAGAGTCTTCCCAGAGACGTTGAGCACCGGCCTTGAGCAGAGTCAGGGGAGTGCGGAATTCATGGGAAATATTGGCAAAGAAACGCGACTTCAGGTGGTCCAGTTCATGGAGTTGGCGGGCTTCTACCCGTTTGATTTCCAGCTTGGCTTTGATGCGCTCACGAGCCACGATTTGACGGTAGACGGCATAAATAACCAATCCCAGCAGGACCAGGTAAAGAGCCAGGGCCTGATTGGTCTGCCACCATGGCGGGTTGATGGTTATTTCCAGGACGGTGGGCCCCGGATTCCAGATACCATCGGAATTGGTGCCCTTGACTTCAAAACGGTATTGACCGGGATCCAGGTTGGTGTAGTGGGCCGCACGGCTCTCGTCGGCGGTGCGCCAGTCTTCGTCCTCTGGGTGGAGCCGGAAGTGATAGGTGTTGCGTTCAGGGTGGGAAAAATGAAGGCTGCTGAAGGTGAAAGACAAATTATTCTGGTCATGGTCGAAGGCAATTTCATCTGTTTCCAGCAGGCTTGTTTTTAAAGGGGAAGAATCGCCAATAGGCAGGCTGACATCATCCACTTCCAGGTCCGTCAGGACTACCGGGGGTATAAACGGGTTTTTTTGGACCTCGCGAGGTTCAAAGGAAATCATGCCGTGATGTCCACCAAACATGATGCGACCGTCGGAGTGCAACAAGGAAGCGAAATAGATTTCATTGCGGGGCAACCCGTCCCGTCGGTCAAAGGTGGAATGCTCTTTGGTCTCAGGATTCAGGGCCACCAGGCCCTTGGCTGTTGATACCCACAGCCAGCCATCGTTGTCTCCTTGAATACGGCCCAGGAAATCCGAAGGAAGACCATCGTGGGAAGTGAAGGACCACTCTATCCAATTGTCTTCCGAAACCAGCAGGACTCCAGCCGATGATCCAACCCAAACCCGCCCATTGGTGGCCGGAAACAGGGAAGTGGCCGTTTCGGATCCAGACACGGTTCCATACATGCGCCGAAAACTGTCGGTTTCGGGATTGTAAAGATGCAGACCCGACTGATCGGTGCCGATCCAGATACGCCCCCGGTCATCCAGGCAAAGGGCGCTCAGAATATTACTGCTCAGGGAGGTACTGTCGCGGGGGTCGTGTCAGTAGGAAGTCCAGTTTTCGGTTTGGGGGTCATAACGATGGAGCCCTCCGTTCCACATGGTCATCCAAAGACGGTCGGATTGGTCCAGCAGCAAACTGATCACCGACCCCTTGCTGAGCTGGTCGCTTTGGCCGGCAATTTCCGGAGGGCGAATGATCTGCGTTCGGTCGTCATTGAGTCGCCAGAGGCCTTTGTTGGTTCCCAGCCACAAACGGCCTTTCCTGTCTTCGGTGATGGCGTTGAAACGATGGATACCAACCGCCGCTGCTCCTGGCATGGGAAGGTGTTCAAATTGATCCGACCCAGGAAACCGTCGATTCAATCCACCGATGGTGCCACCCGAAGACATGCTGCCGGTGCCGACCCATAAAACGCCCTGCCCATCTTCGAAAATGGAAACCACCGCGTCATCGTCGAGGCTGCCCGGGTTGGTATCGTCGTGCAGCAGGACGTCGAATTTTTGGCTCCAGGGGTCGTATTTGTTGAGCCCGGTATGCCATGATCCGGCCCAAACGATTCCGGATTTATCCACCAAGACACTGAGGGCGGGGCCTAACACAGGAGAGGTGGGTTTTTTGGGGTCATGGGCAAAAAGTGTGAATTCACCGGTTCTGGGTGTGAAGAAATACAACCCAACAGCCGAGCCGATCCACAAATCACCTTGACCATCGGCGGCGATTTTCACCAGATAGTTGCGTTCCGGATTGGGGGAATTAAGGGCTTCGGGAAGAAAGACTTCAAATCCGTCGTCACCGCGGTAGAGGGCCAATCCCGTACGGGTGGCAATCCAGGTTCGCCCACTCTGGTCCTGGAAAATATCAGTAATCCTGTCTGAAGGAAGGCTGCGAGGGTTGTCGGGATTGTGACGTAGAAGTCGCCAGCTGCCGCCTTTTCGGTCACGAACGACCAGGCCATTGTTAACGGTGCCAACCCAGATCCTGTCCTCGGTAACCATGAGGGAAGAAAGCTCCGGATAAGAGTCCAGGTCCATGGGACCATCAGGCAACAGAATGGGCACACGATGGAATTTTTCCCCGTCAAAACGGACCAAACCCGCGTCGCCCATGGCCAACCAGAGACCATCTTCGGCGGGGCAGATTTTTTCAACCTTGATGCCGGGAAGGGCATGGGGATTGGTGGGGTCAGGAAGATAATTGGTAAATCGTTCCGTATGAGGATTGTATTTGGACATGCCGTTGGAATAGGACCCGACCCAGACCATACCCGAATCGTCCTGAGCCAAGGCAATTAAAAAACGAGGAAAGATGCTGTTGGAATCTTCCGGGTCCGGAAGAAAAATCTTCATGTCGTAACCGTCGTAACGAGCCAAACCGTTGTGAGTGCCGAACCAAAGAAAGCCGTGGCTGTCCTGCATAATTGAGCGGACGGAGTTTTCCGGGAGGCCGTCGTCGGTAGTCAGGTGCTCAAACCGGGGATTCAAGGCCAAAGCGGGGGTTGCTGAGAAAAACAGGATCCAAACAGAAACCACAGTTAGGAAAATCGTACGCATGCACACCTGCCGAGGTTGTTACACTGGTTGGCTTGAACGGTTAACTGACTTTATACCACGGGGCTCTAAAAAACAGGGAATAATTGTCGAGCCCATCATTTCCATTCAATATGGATGTATTGCCCCGGCTGGGGGCCTGCTGCGCCATTGGCCTGAGCTTTCCAGGATATCTGATGGTAACCCGATTCAAAAATCCGGCAGCTCAAGGGAGTGAGGGTTTGACCGGATTCATCCTTGTTGGTGATGACCAGGTTGCTGGGCCGTTGAAGCCTGATGTGCAAAGTGAGGTTGTTGGGTGAGCGGGGAACCAGGGATCCTGCCAATGGGTTTTCCTGGATCTGGGAGTTATCGGTCCAAATGGAAAAGTGCTCCAAAACTTCCATATTATCTGCATTTTCGAGAACCAAATCATAGACCACTTCACTTGATTGACCCAGGTTGGCCTGGTGATCGATGCCACGGCAGGAGCGATCCTGGAAATGAAGAGGAACTTCCCATTTCTGACCATCCCTGTTGGCAATCAGGATGGGACGGCGTGAGGGGTCATTGGAGCTCAATTTAAAGTCCAATTCCAATCGGGACCCGTCGATGCTGGCCAGGCATTCGTTGATGCTGGCCTTCTGGTGAATGTCAATCCGGGCCAAACAGTAACCCTGGTCGCCCTGAGCGTTTCGCCAGGAACCCAGTAGCCGGGTTGCATCGTCCGAAACGGCCATCACTTCATCAATCCAGATGTTGTCCGGAATAACTGCCCCTTGCTCCAGCAAGAGGTCCTGAAGCCGATTCATTCCGTCAAAAGCATCCCAGATAAAAGCTTCGGTAATATTCCAAGTGCTGTGAGTGCTGGTGCCGAAAACAGTGCCATTTTCGGTCACATGGGTGGCACGGCTGGCGTCCCAGGGCGACTGACTCAGGTTGCCAAGCTCGACCAGCCCGGTCGCTGGGGTCCAATAATTGGCATGTTCCACCTGGTCGAACACATGATAACCCACCACCATGGTGCCGCTGGTATCAATGGCCAGGGCTTCACCCTGGGCTTCAGGGCCGGCATAAAAGGATCGCTGGTAGTTGGTGTTCGGGAGCCAGTAAATCGGTTGCCGGTAACCCTTTTGTGGGTGTTCCACAAACCCGGCCAGAAGAGATCCATTTCCTGCGATGGCCGTGGCCC
>JAUUYW010000227.1 GCA_030590265.1 Candidatus Krumholzibacteriia bacterium | reverse complement strand
TTTGTGCGAAATTGACCGAGATTTGAATCGGAAACAGTGATTGGACTTTTTTCCCGAGAGGAAAACCATGCGAAAATTCGCAATGATCTCATTGGCCCTTTTAGTAGCAGCCGGATTGCTGCTCGCCGGTTGCAATGATAACAATACCGCTGAAGAAATTCCCTGGGTTGTTGTTGAACCTGGTCTCAGCATCATCGATTCCCTGGTGGGTTCTGGCGACATCTGCAAAGCCGATGATTTTGTGGAAGTCCACTACACCGGATGGCTTTGGGTAGCCGATGAAGACAGTGTCATGGGCAAAGGCAAGCAATTCGACAGTTCTGTTGATAAAGGTGCACCCATCGCTTTTCCTCTGGGCATGAGCGTGGTTATTCCCGGCTGGGACAAGGGTTTGGTTGGTATGAAGGAGGGCGGGAAGCGTTCCTTCCTGATCGATCCCGAAATGGGCTTCGGACCCAACGGCCGCCCCCCTGTCATTCCACCAAACACCACTCTTTTCTTCGATGTGGAACTGATCAGCCTTCCCAAAATGGAAATTGAGATCCTGGCTGAAGGAACCGGTGCGATGGCCGAAAAGGGCGATCAGGTCAGCATGAACTACACCGGCTGGTTGTGGGAGAACGGCACCAAAGGCGACGAATTCGATTCCTCCAACAAAACCGGGCGACCATACAAATTCACCCTGGGAGCCGGCCAGGTCATTGCCGGCTGGGATATTGGTATCGAAGGCATGAAAATTGGCCAGAAAGCCGGTTTTATCATTCCACCTAGCATGGCCTACGGTGCCCGGGGCAGTGGAGGACGAATTCCGCCCGAGGCAACGCTCTATTTTGAGGTTGAACTGGTCAGCATTGAAGGTAAATAGCTGGATTTTGTCCTGATTTGGTCAAATCCAGGGTTTTACTGGGGTTTTGCTTGCAGGAAAGTCCCATCTCTGCTAAATTGACACCGCTTTTGGGCAGACGCCTCTTCTGGGGCGTCTGCATCTATTAAGAGCTCTAAACCATTTATTGATTTCCGCTCTGATTTTTTGGATGATATCCATATTCAGTTGCGGTCTGTCCAAAAAGCCGTCCAACAGGAGGACCAAAGTGCTTATTTATCTCATCCCAGCCGCCGGAGTTTTGGCGCTGCTCTTTGCCGCGTTCAAAGCGTCCTGGGTCAAGAAACAGGATCCCGGTGATGAGAAGATGCAAACCATCGCCGGTCATATTCAAGAGGGTGCCATGGCCTTTCTCAAGCGCGAATACACCGTGCTTGCCGTATTCGTAGCCGTGGTGGGTGTTCTGCTGGCGTTTGGTAATGCCAGTCTTGAAGGCTCCCATTGGTTAATCGGTGTCTCCTTTGTTCTGGGCGCTTTGGCTTCTGGACTGGCTGGCTTCATCGGCATGAAGATCGCCACCCTGGCCAACGTTCGCACCACCAACGCTGCCCGCAATAGTCTGCACAAGGCTCTGGAGGTGGCTTTCAGCGGTGGCGCGGTCATGGGAATGGTCGTCGTCGGGCTGGGTGTGATCGGATTGAGCTTGCTTTACATTGTCTTTACCAAATTTTATGGTGATGCTTGGGGAACCACTCGCATCATCCAGGTGATTTCAGGATTCTCTCTGGGCGCCAGTTCCATTGCCCTGTTTGCCCGTGTTGGCGGAGGTATTTTCACCAAGGCCGCAGATGTCGGTGCTGACCTGGTTGGCAAGATCGAAGCTGGTATTCCTGAAGACGATCCTCGCAACCCTGCTGTTATTGCCGACAATGTTGGTGATAACGTGGGTGATGTGGCCGGTATGGGTGCAGATCTTTTTGAGAGCTATGTGGGATCCATCGTTGGTTCGATGATTCTGGGAGCGGTTTTCCTGCCCGCAGGCAACCTGAGCGGTGTCTTGCTGCCTCTGGTGCTGGCTGCGGTGGGTATCGTGGTTTCCATCATCGGTACTTTCTTTGTCAAGACCAAGGAAGGGGGCAACCCTCAGGCTGCCCTGAATATTGGTACCTTTGGTGCCGGTGGAATCATGGTGGTTGCTTCCTACTTTGTGATCAACCAGATGCTTCCCAGCGAATGGGTCTTCAAGGGTCTGACTTACAACCCCATGGGTGTGTTCATCGCTACCGTGGTTGGCCTGGCCGGTGGTATCGCCATCGGAATGATCACCGAGTATTACACTGCCGAGGACAGAGGCCCCGTGCTGGGTATCGCCAAGGCCAGTGAAACCGGTGCTGCCACCAACATCATCGGTGGTCTGGGACTGGGCATGCAGAGCACCGCCCTGCCTATCATCGTGCTGGGTATTGTTATTCTGGTTGCCTTCAAGTTCTCCGGCCTTTACGGCATCGCCATTGCTGCTTTGGGTATGCTTTCGACCACTGGCATTCAGCTGGCAGTTGACGCATATGGTCCCATCGCCGACAACGCTGGTGGTATCAGTGAGATGGCTGGTCTTGGCCCTGAGGTTCGCGCACGCACTGACAAGTTGGACGCTGTGGGCAATACAACTGCCGCCATCGGCAAGGGTTTTGCCATTGGCTCGGCTGCCCTGACGGCTTTGGCCATGTTTGCCGCATATCAGCAGATTGTCGGCCTGGAAAGTATTGACCTTTTGGAGCCTAAGGTGCTGGTTGGTCTGTTGTTTGGTTCCATGCTGCCGTTCCTGTTCAGTAGCTTTGCCATGGACGCGGTTGGCCGCGCCGCCTTCGCCATGATTGAAGAAGTGCGCCGCCAGTTCCGTGAAATTCCTGGACTGATGGAAGGGGAGGCCGAGGCCGACTTCCGTCGCTGTGTGGACATCTCCACTGCTGCTGCCATCAAGGAGATGATCCTGCCCGGATTGATCGCCGTGCTCACTCCTGTGGCTGTTGGTTTCATCGGTGGGACGGAAATGCTGGGTGGTTTGCTGGCCGGCGTGACCGCAACTGGTGTGTTGCTGGCTTTGTTCCAGTCCAACGCGGGTGGTGCCTGGGATAATGCCAAGAAGCACATTGAGGGTGGAAACTTTGGCGGCAAGGGCAGCGATGCTCATCATGCTGCTGTGATTGGTGATACTGTTGGCGATCCTTTCAAGGATACTTCCGGTCCCAGTCTGAATATTTTGATCAAGCTGATGTCTGTCATCAGTGTGGTGATTGCTCCGTTGCTGATCTGATCTATCGGTTGAGCAATTGGGAAAAAGAAAGCGCCCACTTTTTCAAAAAGGTGGGCGCTTTCCTTTTGCAGCAATGCCAAACGAAAGGCAGGGGTTTACTTCCGTTTCAGCAAATACAAGGTGCGTTCACTTCCCTCAATGGCTTCAGCCGCTATGACCTCGAATGCCTCACCGAATGCTTTCTCAAACCCTTCTTTTGTGTAGTCTGGAAAAACATCCTCCCGAGTGGCCAGCAGGCGTTTGACCTGGGAGTCGCTCTTGGGAACGAACTCAATGATCAACCAGCGGCCGGCCTTGGCAAAGAAGTCTGCCAGCAGGGGCAGAGGTACGTTGTTGCTGATGGCCAGGTGATGGATCAAAGCCAGGGCAAAAACAGCGTCAGCAGGCCCACGACCCAGGAAGGAGGTTCGTTCGGCATGGTCCCAGCCCAGATCAGGGCTCGGGTTGGTCAAATCCATCAGCAAGGGAAGAATATTCTCTTCGCCTTTTTCCTTCACTTCTCGCCAGTTGTTTTCCACTGCGGTGGGGTCGATATCAAAAGCCAGGGTGGCGAGACCCTGTTCGCTGGCCACCCGGCTGAAAAAACCGTTGTTGGCACCCAGGTCCCACACCGACTTGGCGTCGGTTTGGCTCAACAACTGTTTGACAAGATCACGTTTGCGGGAAAGGGAATCGTCGGAGTAGTTGGTGTCCGAATAATAAGCGCCCCATTCGGTGCCTGCCGGTTTCCATTCCAGTTTTTTGATGGCTCCACGCAGGCTGTCGATGATCCCCAGCAGGGCCTTTTGGGAAACAGTGGTGCTCTTGGCCGATATTTGTCGGTCCTCGTGCTTTTTCTGGCTGGAGGCATGGGCGTGCAGATGCATCAGCAGGCCTGGGTTCAGCTTGGTGCGCATGGGCAAAAGGGTGGCTGCCAAATCCAGGGGGATGCCGTCAATTCCCGTGCGCAGGAGGGCACCCAGGCGAACATCCTTGAGAGCCATCAAGGCCAATGGAGCCAAGAAGTGTTGGCAAAACTGGCGGTAGGCTACCCAGGGTTCGCCTTCGTTGTAAGCGGCAAAAGAAAGGGTGTCGATGATCAAGGGTTTGCCGTGGTGGAACTGGATGTTGTAAGCCGAAGCATCCTTCAGGGTCAGGCCTTTTTTCAGGGCCAGCTTTTGGATGCGCAGAGTGGTCAGAGCGGCGTCCTTGAGTTGGGAAAAGGACCACTCGTAAGGGTAACTGATGAAAGGAACCAGTTCGGGCTGGATAATGCAGTGGGCCTGGTCAGTCTGGGCCAAATCCATGGCTGCTTCGGTGTGGGGGATCAATAGGTTTTTGCCTACCAGGCGTTCGTACAAGCCCGACTCGTTCAGGAGCTTGTAGTCGTCGGCATAGACCCGGTTGATTTGCCGATACAGAACACCCTCGTGGCGGAAGAGGAAACCACTGGGATCGCGGAAGGAGGCAGCGAGGATTTTACTCATCGTCGTCTTCGTCCTGCTCGATGGGTTTGCCGGTGAGGAAGGCTTTGATTTTTGACCAGTAGAGTTTACCGGTGACGCCAACTCCGATAACAACGGCGATGATGCCCTGGACAAGGAAGCTGCCTGTGCCTGGGTCGATGTAGGCGAAAGCGGGGGCAGAGATGAGCATGAGAGCCAGGGTTGCCAGCAGGATCACGGGTTTCATGGAATTCCTATCTTTAATTAAGGATTTTGGACACGGCCTGATTGAAACCAGGCACTAATTTTGTAAATGAAAAGTAATCGATCGTGTCCACTTTTGTAAAGGAGGATTCCGCTATTCAAAAAGTACGATTTTCTCCAGAGGAATTCCCAGGATTCGATGATCTGTTGAATTGGGCTTGGCTTGAGATGGGATAAAGGTGTCGCTGGAAATGATTATTTCCAAGACACTTGCCGGGTCAGGTAAAGAAAGCTCGTTAAGGACGACCAAAGCTGCTCGGTCTATGGAAACTTCTTTTTGCCAACTGGAGGTTTCGCTGTTGATGACGATTTTGATTTTCCGGATTTTTGAATCTTGATCGGCAAGAACAAGTAACAAGGCACTAGGGGATTTGCTGCCAGACCAAGCGAAAGTGCCTGCGGCCAGGCCGTTGGTCCAGGTTGTCGGACCATCATCCCACTGCTCAGTGGGATAAGTACCCGACCACTGCAGGTTTGGATTTCGGCCAGGGGTAATATCCAGATGGAAGGGAATTTTGACAGTGTGGTTAAAAACAGGTAGCAGTTCAATGGATGACAAGGCCACTCCCAAAGACCGCCCGTCGGTATTGCCGGAGTTGGTTTGGGCAGGGATGTGGGTTGTGGAATACAGCTGGAAGTCCAGTTTATCTGTGGGAGGTAAGGTCTCAAGTGAGAATTGTCCCACCCATGGGAACTGGTTGAGGAAACCGGCTCCAATGAGGATGTCATTGGCAAAAGCGGCATAATAATCATTGCCTGGAGTCGCGGAGCGAAGGATTTGCAATTGAAGAGATTCCATATTGCTCTGTTTGGGTAGCAGCCAGTTGAATCGTGCTGCACCGTTTGTCCAGACCGCAGGTGACCCATTCCAATTTTCGCGACCATGGAGTCCAGATTCATGGATTGTGAATTCCAGATCCTGAATGAGGTTTCGACCAACAGTTGGTTCGTTTTGGGGAGTGTCGATGGTTTTATTGCGAATCACCAGGTTGCTCATGCCTAATCCGAGCTTCCTGGAATCGGGCGAGTTGGTGAATTCCTGCGGAGAGCGAGCATTGGGTAGAGAAAAAACCAACTCCAGAAGCCGGGATGCATTGATCAGGGAGCCGGGACTGACAATGGATTTTTCTTGTTC
>JAUUYW010000553.1 GCA_030590265.1 Candidatus Krumholzibacteriia bacterium | reverse complement strand
GTCATGGCCTCAAACAAGGGACCATTGAGTGTTTCCACGGTGTCAGAGGTTTGATGCAAATGGGCATAACTGTTCTTGGTGACGAAGTACAACGTGGGCAAACCCTTTTCGTGGAAAGGAGTTGCATCGGCACCACCATGTCCCCAGGTTCGCGTTGTCATGAGGTTTTGGTCCATGGCATCCAACAACAAGGCCTTTCCCCAGAGCAAAGGCGCCGACTTGCCACCGCCCACCCTGAGGCTGTCCCCATGAGCCACGCAGTCAAAGTTGAACATGGCCACGGTTTCCTCCAGCGGATGCACCGGATGATCAGCATAGTATTGACTGCCGATCAACCCCTGTTCCTCCCCCGAGAACAAAACAAAGATCAAAGTGCGTTTGGGTGGAACCGCCAGGCGCGAAAAAGCTTCGGCGATTTCCAGAATTGCCGCCGAACCAGAAGCGTTGTCGTTGGCCCCGGGAAACATTGCCTGGCCAGCTTGGGTTCCCACATGATCCAGGTGGGCGCCAAGAACCAAAGCCTCAGTTTTCAGATCAGGATTCGACCCGGGAAGAATGCCGATCACATTCCAGGTTTCAGCGGCTTCTTGGTAACGGGTTTCAACCTTCAAAACCACCGTCGTATCCAGTTCCCTGGAGGCCGGAAATTGATTGTCATCGATGCGGGTTTGCAGGTCAGATAAATCCAAACCTGCTGCACTCAACAAATCGGCGGCAATGGTTTGGCTGATTTGCAACTGGGGCACGTTCAACGGCTGCTCACCATCACCATGCATGACGCTGCCGATCAAAGGCTGAGGATGGGCTTCGTTGGGTTTGGATACCAACAGCACTGCCAAGGCCCAGTGGGCTGCAGCAACATTTGCTTTGGGGCGGGGATTGGCCAGCCCTTGCCAACCGGCTTCATCCGACAATTGCCATCCTGGAGCCTGTTTGAAGACGAGGACAATTTTGCCTTCCACATCCACATCGGCGTAGTCATCGTAACCACGACCCGGCTGACTGAGACCATAACCACAAAAGACAACCGGAGCAGTGAAATTGCCCTGACCGGTGAAGCCGCGAAAAACATAATCTTCACCCAAGGTATAATTTTCTGAATTACCTTCCCTGCGAAAAACCGAATGGCCAACCACTTCATTGGCTTCAATTGGGAGGCTTTGGAAGTAACCCTGGTCACCGCCTGGTTCCAATCCAAAATCAGCAAATTGTTGAGCAGCATATTCGGCGGCCTGACGGTATCCCGAGGTTCCCGGCAAACGTCCACCCAAGGGTTTGCTGGTCAGGAATGTGACCCTCTGCAACAAGTCATGTTCGGTGATGGAAGTTTCAGCAGCATTGAGTGATCCATCGCTGCTGCTGGTGTGGTCGTGAGTGATTCGCCAGCCGTCCTGGTCTTTCCTCATGAGAAGAGTGAAGACCCCGTGGGGCTGGTCGGAAACCCGATCCAGGCGCCAGCGGCCAACCACCAGGGCAGCGTCATTGGATAACCGTTCGATGTCCAGATCACTGAAAGTCAGGTGTCCCATGGACGACCGATCCGGATAGGATTGGCGATAATTTTCCAGAACCTGGTGCCATCCGAAACTGATCTTATCCTTGCCCGCAAATCGCAAATCTGGCGACTGACGGTAACAATTCATGTAATCGTCCAGATTGCCTGAGTTCCAGCCATCTTCAGCATTCTGCATGACGGTCAGAATTTCATTGTTCCCATCCAAAACCCTTCCGCCACAAGAAGCTAGAGAGATTAAAAGCAGTGAGAACAACAGGCCCCCCAGGACTCTGTATACTGTATACTTCATTCAGTTTTCTCCCAAACCGTCATTTGGCTTAGGG
>JAUUYW010000401.1 GCA_030590265.1 Candidatus Krumholzibacteriia bacterium | reverse complement strand
CCTCCAACTGTCATGGCCAAAAAATCGGCAGGATCTGAGACTTCGGCACCCAAAATGGACAGCACTCTCTGGGCCATCAACCTGGGAGTGGATTACGGGGACCTCTATGATCGGCAAAACATTGCTGCCATTGCCCCAGAAGGTGAGGCCGGCATTGATGCCCTGGATTATTTCGAACCGCCCGCTCTTCCGGGTGACGTGAGCCTTTATTTCGAGATTTTCGAGGATGAGTCAATTCGCGCTTTGAGGCGTGATGTGCGGGCTCCCTTTACCGAGGGTGTGGCCTGGAATTTGGTTCTGCGTTGTCAGGGTGGCGGACTGCTGGATCTGGATATTTCCGGTGCAGGCGATGTTCCGGATGAACATGGGGTTTACCTCCTGACCCAAGACGGAAGAATTGACTTGCGCCAATCTGAGCAGGTTGCCGTGCGAGTGGGAAGTGGTGGAGAAACTCGCTTGCGTCTTGTAGTCGGTGAACCCGAATTTGTGCAAGAGCAGGAGCAGACCATGCCCCGCCCATACGCTCTGCGCTTGGCCTATCCGAACCCCTTCAACCCAAAGACAACCTTGGGCTTCACCCTTCCTCGCACAAGTCACGTTAGCTTGGATATCTTTGATGTCAGGGGTCGTCTGGTTCGAAATTTGGTGGACGATGATTACGAAGCTGGTTTGCACGAGGTACCCTGGAATGGCCTGGACAATGGGGGCCGTGGTGTTTCCGCCGGTGTCTATTTCACAAGGATGCAGACCGGCGAATTCCAGCAGACCGGGAAGATGACCCTGGTTCGCTGACAATTGAACAAAACAATGCCGTGGTGGACATGCACCCGGAATGACATCCAGAGATTGATGAGGATCGGCCATGGGATTTGATTTTTTTAAAAAGAAGAAAGGTCGTGGTCATGACTCATCCGATCAGGCGGATGAGTTGCAATTCGACGACATCGATACCAGTGGAGAATTCCTGACCGGGTCGGAGGATTCACCTAGCCAGAGCCCGGATCCCTATCCTGCGCCACCACCAGCACCACAGCCGACACAACAGCCGCCATCGGCATCGCCTCCACCGGCTTACCCACCTGCACCTTCCCCTCAAGCACCGTCCTATCTGGATGATGACATCACGATGGTCAACCGGCCTCCCGTTTTGCCGCCGAGTCCTTCGGCTGGCTCACCGGCACCTCCCGGTCCACCAGCAACACCACGACCACCGGCCCCCCCCAGAGCACCGGTTTCTCCCGGGCCGCCCGCGCTTCCATCCGGAGATACTGTTCCGCCTCCGCCCATGCCTCCTGTGCCCCATGTTCCAAATGGTTTGGCTCCAGACGAGGTAACCCAGGTGCTTAACAAGCCGGTCAGCACTGCTGCCGTTGTGGCTTGGCTGGTGGTCATTGATGGTCCCTTGCGCGGAGAGGACTTTCGGCTATCCACGGGAACGGTTCGTTTGGGACTGAATCCAGACTGCGAGATTCATCTGCCCGGAGATAAGTTCATTTCTTCTCAGCATGCGGAGGTCAGTTTCCGCAACGGGGCCTATTGGCTGAGGGATTTGGGGTCCCTCAATGGGCTTTTTGTCAACGACTCCAGGGTGTCCGAGGTTGCTCTGAAGGATGGAGATCAGGTCAAGATGGGACAGATCAGGCTGGTTTATAAGAGTCTGGTTCTATAATCTTTTTTGCGGTCCCCTGGCACCACTGGTCATCAAACCAGAGAGAGGTGGGTAATGAATCCAAATGCAACTGTTGCCCGTCTGGTTCCGGGACCGGGTAACACTTACCCAGCCATCAACCTTTCTCTGGGATCGCCTGTTGTTTTGGGGCGCCAGGGGCAGGACTGTTTGATCATTGACGACCCCAAACTCAGTCGGCGTCATGCGGTTCTGTGGAATCAGGACGGGGTGTGGTGGGTGCGGGACGAAGGCTCTCTCAATGGTACCTTCGTCAATGGGGATCCCATCAGTGAATCCACTCTCGAAGATGGAGCCTTGGTGAATTTTGGTGGGTTGTTGGAATTTCGTCTTGAGGTCGATTCTCCGTTGGCCCCTGAGCCCGAGTCCTCTGCTTTCCGGTCCCGTTTTTTTTGCCTTGGTCTGGAACCGCTTGCCAGTGGCCGGACCTTTTTTCTGCGTCGCGAATTGACCATCGTAGGCCGAACCGCTACGGCCGACATAGTCCTGGATGAACCCCGAGTTTCGGGTATTCATGCCCGGATCGAACGATCCAATGGTCGGACCAGCCTCCTGGACAGCGGCTCACGCAACGGCACGGTGGTTAACGGCGAAACCATCCGGCGCACCGATTTGAATCCAGGTGACGAAGTCATTTTTGGAGACCATGCCTTCCGGGTGAAACGGACACTTTTTCCTACGCGAGTTCTCATGACCGGAATCGTGGGTGCGGCCTTTTGTTTGGTTTTGGCCCTTCTTTTGCCGGCTTTGTTTCGTTCCGGAACCACTGGCGTGGAACGTCTTTGGACCCGAGAAATGTACATGGCCCAGGTTTCCGAAAGCCTTGTCGAGGCTGTGCGGGCCTGTGACAGCGAACCGAGGAATACAGAAGTTGCCCGAGCCCAGTTTGCTGTGGCCCAGCGATCCCTGGTGGCAGCCGATATCTTGCCTTTGGACGAAGGAACCGACACCGACCTTCGAGAGGCTTTTCAACGGGTGTCGGTCAATCATCGGGTGGAGCGCGAGTTGAAAGGCCGAGAGATCTTTGCCTTGTACAAGTCCTTGGATGTTGAATCCAAGCCGGAAACTTCCCCAGCTATTGCTACGGCAGGACAGGAATTGGAATCTCCAATTGAAACCTTTGATTTGGATGAGGAACTCTCCCTCCTGGTGGCCCAGTTCGGTATCGACACCCGTCGCCGACCCATCCCTGAACAAATGCGTAGCGAAGTGGCTCGCTTTATTGAATTCTGGACTGGTTCTAGACGGGGGTTTACAGAACGAACGATCGGTCGATCCAAACCGCATTTGGAAATGATCAAGTCGCAAATGCGTCAACACCGACTTCCTGAAGTATTTGCCTATCTTCCGTTTATCGAAAGTGGCTACCAAACATCCATCACCAGTTCGGCCAAAGCCCGGGGACTTTGGCAATTTATGCCCGCTACAGGTCGAAACTACGGTTTGCGGGTCGATGACGAAATGGACGAGCGGATTGATCCGGAAAAGGCCACTATCGCTGCCTGCCAGTACATTGAGTCACTTCTCAATATGTTCGGCCCCAATGCTTTTCTGTGCGCTGTTGCTGCCTACAACAAGGGCGAAAACGGCATGGCTCGGTGCCTTAAAAAATATGGAGACTGGCGTTCAACCTGGAAGTTTTGGGATGTTGTGGAAAAACAGAACGGATGTCTGAAGCCCGAAACAGTAGAATATGTTCCGCGGTTTTTGGCCGCAGCCATTGTCATGCGAAGGCCGGAAGT
>JAUUYW010000106.1 GCA_030590265.1 Candidatus Krumholzibacteriia bacterium | reverse complement strand
TGTCCGCGTGCAAATTCCAGCGCATGGTGCTTTTGAATTCCACATGATCGGATTCGCCTTCAACGATGAGGGCTTCCAGGGCTTCGTCGGTGGCAGGATGCTTCAACCGGCGGCGAGAGAAGCGGCGCCATTTGCGGGAGTAGGAAAAGGCCTGCACTACTACCGCCAGCATGGCCAGTCCGAGCACAATGGCGAAGAGAAAGGTCACCCTTCCGGTTACGGTTTCCAGGCGGCGGCCCAAATCCGAGGCCGGGGCGATGAGGCCCAACTCGCCGGGATCAGTGCCTTCGATGGCGGGATAAAAGGAGCACCACCAGTTCTGGCCATCATGACGAAATTGGAATGGCTCTTCATAGACTTGCCCCAATGAACCCCAAACCAGCAAAGCCTGGCCAATGATTTGGTGTTCAGTCAAACCCGAAGTCAGCAATTCATTGCTGCTGGCGAACTGCATCCGGTTGCTCTGTTTGGGCGTGAGCCAGGCCACATTCCCGTCATCATAACGACGGATGAGGATGCCGTTTTCAGTGATGGGCGCAGTGGCTGTGAATTCGTCGAGATAGTTTTCCCGCATACCCAAGCCGATGACCAGATTGCCGTTGGGAGTCAAGGATGAAGCTCCTGCCACGAGACCCGTTTCGCCAAGACCGGGCAGAAAAACATAACCCGACCAGTGGATGGGCTTGTCGTCTGTACCTTCCAGGCTGTGCTGGTACCAGGTTTGGTCGCGGCAGGGGCTTTTGTTGGAATCCTCCAGGCGGGACAGCCAGCCGTCTTCGGTGCGGGTAAGGCAATAGTATTGACCGCTTTCGGGCACGAGATAAACCGAGGCCACCTGAGCGCTGGGATCGACCAGAGGGGCGATGAGTTTTTCCAGGCTGACAGGGTCTTCGAGGTTCAGAAGACCAGTTTCGTTCCAGCTTTGCAGGGTCGCCAGGTAGTTGGGAAAGGGAGTCAGGTACATGCGGAACTGGCTGCGTGTGGCGGTGAGTTTTTGCTGGAGGATTTTGGTGTAGACCGACTGCTGGACCCGGAATTCCTTGATGGTGATCCAGCTGATGGCTGCGATACCGGTGATGACAAGGATTACTACCGTGGCGGCGAGGGTGTTGGCCAATGGGCGGCGACGACGGTTGGTTGGGCCTGGTTTCAAAAGGGGCTCCGTATTGGTTAAGCAGGATATGAGTGTTTGATGGAGGGTAAACAATCCTTTGGGCGTTGGCGATAAAAAAGAAATGGGTGGAGGATTGGAGGTCTTGTTTTGGCTGTTTTGGGGTTGAAGTTCCCGCCAGCGGGAACTTGGGAGAGAAAAACAGGCCCGAAATCTGGCTTGGTGAAATTCTTTTGCTATGGGGGGAAACAGAGGTTCTATACCTAAAAAACTATCCCAGAATCATCTCTTTTTTTAGCTGGACTAAAATAATTATAATTTTTATGCACGTTGCTGCTGATTAATTCGAAGAATTGCAGTACACTGGGGATGAACCCACACTGTTTAACTGGGCTATTTATTGTAGCACAAAAGCGTTCCACCAGGTTCAGGCCTGGAAACCTTTTCTTTCAAATGGAGAACACAATGAAGCTGCGATCACTAACTTCTGTGATTGTTCTGATGGCATTGCTAGGCGCGGGTCCGGTTTTTGCCTCCGGAATTTCCCAGGATACCTATCATCAAGACCATCGTTCAACACCAAAACTCCAAATTGAACCCGATTGGGATGCCCCTGTTGGGTTGAATCCTGAATCCACCGCCACGGTATTTGTTGAACAGATGACCAAACTGTACCAACTCCCCACTGATTCGGATGATCTTGTTTTGATCGACTCCAGGGAAAGCCTGCTGGGGTTTCACTACACATACCAACAGAGAATCCACGGGATCAACGTCCAGGGCGGCACACTTGTTGTTTCGATTGCCAAGAAGGACAACCGGGTTTACCGCGTCTTCAACAATACTTACCCGGTGACGGAAGTTCCCCAAAGGACAGGTGCCATCAGCAGCGAAAGGGCTTTGGATTCAGCCTGGCAAAGGCTGCGGGTTCATGGAGATCTCACGAGTCTGCCCCTGGTTCAACTTGTTTACACACCCGTCGCAGATGGCTTCCGCCTGAACTACATTGTGGATCTTGCGATCACCGCTCCTTATGGCGAGTGGCGTCAATCCATTGATGCGGCAACCGGTTCGGTCTTAACTGTTGAAGATTCACGGTTGATCCGCAAGGTCAACCCGGATGATGCCACTGTTGAAGAACGTCTTGCCGAATACAATGGAACCGCCTGGGATCGTCTGGCAACCACTGAAAAATTTGCTGCTCGACAACTCCAAGCAAGCCAGAGTGCCTTGGATGGTGCCAGGGCAGCCGGGACGGGAATTGTCTTTGATCCGGATCCTCGCACAACACTGAGGGACAATAGCTTGCAGGATGGGAATCCTGCCGGCGATTTCACGGATGCCTATTTCACGCGCGACTTGCTGGATATTACTTTTTCTGATGGTGTTTACCGATTGACCGGTGATTGGGTAAACATTGTGAGTTGGGATCCACCCAGCACTCCCCCCAGCACAACATTGGATGGAAATTGGACCGCTACCCGTGGGGACAACTCGTTCAATGACGCCATGACCTACTTCCACCTGGATCAGAGCCAGCGCCACATGCAATCGATGGGCTTTACGGGTGCAACCGGAATCCAGGAGCTATCCATCGTTGTGGATACCGATGGCGTCAATGGCGCCGACAATTCCTACTATGTGCCTTCAACAAACAGGTTGAGCTTTGGGCACGGTTGTGTGGACGACAATGAAGACGCTGATGTAATCCTCCACGAATACGGCCATGCTATCCAGCGCAGCATCAACTCCAATTGGAATGGCGGGGACACTGGTGCCATGGGTGAGGGATTTGGCGACTACTGGGCCGGTTCCTACAGCTACAGCACTCCCAATGGGCCCGTGTTTTTCCCCAATTACATGTTCACCTGGGATGGGCACGGTGCCGGAAACCAGTGTTGGAATGGCCGGATCATGGATGCCTTTGGTGCCCAATACGACCACAATACCACCTATCCAGCCCATTCCGGTATTCCCGGCGGATACGTGTCTGATGAGTTGTGGTCCACTCCCTTGTTTCAATCTCTCATTGCCCTGACTGATCTCGGGCGTCCCCGCTATGAAGTCGATCAGATCATTCTGGAAGCCCACTTCGGATTGGGCAGCGGCCTGAAAATGCGGGACATGGCCAACGCCATAATTGCCACCGCCCAGGCCATGTTCCCGGAGGGTCCGCACGCAGATGTCTTCATTGAAAAGTTCCTGGTGCACAACATTGTTGTCGTGCCTCATGTTGATCTTGTGATGGCGCATATTACCCAGAACAGTGATAGCCCCAACGGAGTTGTGGATCCTGGTGAATCAGTTGGTCTGACCATCGCCTTGGCCAATGTGGGAAATCTGGCTGCTGAAAACGTAAGCGCAACCTTGAGCACCTCCACGGCCATGGTGAACATCACCAATGAATCGTCAGCATATCCGCGCATTCGAAGCGGCACCACCGAAGACAGTTTAACGGAATTCAGCCTGGAAGTTGATTCCGGTTTCACCTGTGGAGATTTCATCCACCTTGTTCTTGTGGTGAGTTTCGACGGAGAAAAGAATTCGGAAACTCTCAATTTCGAGTTGGGAACCGGTGTGCCCATTGGTGCTGCAGAATCGGTCAGTCCTGGAGGCTCCATCCCGGATAACAATTCTTCCGGCTACAGCAGTGAGCTGGTGGTTTCCGGTTCCGGGGCCAACGTGACCAGTGTCTTTAATGTGGATGTGGACATCACCCATACCTACATCGGCGACCTGCGGGTCAAGCTCACCTCCCCCAGCGGAACAGATGTCTTTTTGCACAACCGAAGCGGTGGATCAGCAGACGACATTGTTGGTAATTACCCCAACACCTTAACCCCTGCGGGTTCACTTTCAGACTTTGAAGGGGAACCCCTGGATGGAACCTGGACTCTGCTGGTGACCGATCATGCCGGGCAGGATGTTGGCACCTTGAACAGCTGGGGTATCAATGATGTTTCCGGCTATACTTGCGATGATGCGGTTTCTCCGGTGTCCGAAACTCCAGTTCCGATCAGTTTTGCCGTGAAACAAAACCATCCGAACCCCTTCAATCCTTCAACGACCATCAGTTTTGATGTGCCTGAAGATGCCGGGGTTGTCACTCTGGCCATATACGACATTTCCGGACGTTTGGTCAAGATCCTGGAAAGCAGTGCTCTATTGGCGAATTCCTACCAGCGGGTTTGGAATGGTCGAGATTCCATGGGCCGAAGTGTTGGATCGGGAGTCTATTTCTACAGGTTGGAAGGCAAGGGTTTCTCAGAAGCCAGGAAAATGATAATGATCCAGTAAGTTGGGTCAAAATATGTTGAAGATTCCAATGGCAGCCAGGGAAGAACCACCTTCCCTGGCTGCAGTGAAGGCTATCTTTTTGAACATCTTCGATTGAAATGCCAGGTTTTTTCAGCTGGAAAAATAGCAATCTTGAATAAAGAAGGAACTTTCCCTAATATATTCATTAAAGGTGGAGTCCCCGAAACCCGAACCAGATCAGGTTATGACCATAAAAACCTTCATTCACATCACCCTGCTTTGGGTGGCCTTTCTGATGGCTTTCTCCGTCTCGGTCCAGATACCGTGCGATACGGCGGCCCTTCAGGAAGAAGCACCATTGCGTGCCGAGAATGGAGCCGAAACCGAGGCCTCCGGTCATGACGATTGCCAGGATCAAGGCTGCTGTGAGTCCGGGTGCTTCAACTGCGGAATGTCTTGCTGTACGGGCCTTTCCTACCTCCTGACTTCTCCGGTCCAGCCGGGGAATATCAACGGCCTCAACGGCCAGATCCTTTCCCTGGTTCAGAGCAACTTCTGGGTTGGGCAGGATCCTTTCTACCACCCTCCCCGGGCCTAGCTGTCTCTCTATTTTTCCCAAATTAAAAATCATGATCGACGGTGACGAGAATCCTTTCGCCCTGTCGTCCGTTGATAGCGTTCCTACTGGAGGAATTCTGGTGATGTGGATGAAACTATTGGTATTGGCCTTGGTGATGGCCGGATCCGTATCGGCTGTATTGGCTGAAGAAGCCGGGCAACCGACGAGGCAAGAGGTTGCAATTGCGATTCTCAGTCAGCCCGAAATCGACCTGAATGATCTGTTTCGGCTGGCCGATCTGACCAACCCCCAACTGGAGGTGGATCGTGCCTGGATCGAGGCCCGCAAAGGCCAGGCTGTTCAGGCGGGTCTTTATCCCAACCCCGAACTGACCTTGGGGGTCGATGAAGCCTTTTTATCGGAACCGAATCCCTACAAGATGCGGTTGGAACTGATGCAGCCGTTGGTCCTCGGCGGGCGCCTCGGTTTGGCCCGGGAGGCGGCCCAGTTCCAAATGGAAGCGGCACAATACCAGTTGCTCCTGAGCCGACGGGAAGTCTATCGCCAGGTCCATCGTCATTGGGCCAATCAGCTCTATTTCCGGGAAGTCGAAACAGCCTTCGCGGAGCTCCAGGAGATGGCCGAACACACTCTGGACCTGGCCCGAGCCCGCTTCGAATCGCGTTCCGAACCCGAATCCCACGTGACCAAGGCTCTGCTCGAGGTCTACGACCTGGAAGTTTCCTTGCAGCGATTGCGTGGAGAAAGGTCCCGTAGCGACGCCGAAACCATCGCCTTTTTGGGTGGCTTGCCTCTGCCCCTGGAGCGGTTGTCCGGTTCCCTGGAACCTGATTCGGACGAGCCTGTTTGGGCGGATGATCATGCCGACAGCACGGGCAACCATCCCGCAATTCGCGCCGCCCGGATGAGCGTGGCCGCGGCCGACGCCGAAGCCCGGGCCGCCCGGGCCGCCCGATTCCCCGACCTGGGTGTGTTCTTGGCTTTCGGGCAAGCCAGGCCCGAAGATGAAAACTACGTGGAAGGGGGCATCACCGTACCCGTGCCATTGTTCCATCGCAACCAGGGGCGAGTGGCCGAAACACAATCTTTGATAGTCATGTTCGAGCATGAAGCCAGGAGAGTGGAAAACGATTTGAACGTGGCCCTTGCCACCGCCAGGCAGAACCATGAATTGCTACACCAGCAGTTGAAAACCCTTGAAACCTTGATTCTGCCCGCCGCCGAGCGCGGATTGGACCAGGCCCAGCAGGCCTATCGGGCCGGACGGCTCATGTTCCTGGAATTGGTCGACGCCCAACGCACTTATGCAGACTTCCGTCAGCGCTCCATCGAATTGAAAAGAGACTTGGCCATGGCCGAAGCAGACCGGTTGAGTCTGCTCGGTGTGGGGCCATACGCCCAACCCGGAGGAATCCGATGAAATCCACCAAAATCTGGACAATGATTATTATGCTCCTGGCTCTGGGCCTTTTATCGGCCTGTGGGTCGCCGGACGGCAGTAGTGGTGAAGCAGAGGACGCCCATGCCGGACACGACCACGGTCCCGACGAAGGGCAGGGCAGTCCTGTTGCAGGCACCAACGACGATTGGTGTGCCGAACACGAGATCGCCGAATCCGAATGCCCGTTCTGCAACCCCGGTCTTGTGGATTCGATGGGTTGGTGCGCGGGACACAATGTGCCCGAAGCCCTCTGTTACCAGTGCAACAGCAATCTGGTGGCCGCCTTCAAGGCCGTGGATGATTGGTGTGCGGGGCACGATCGACCCGAGTCCCAATGTTACCTGTGCAACCCCCACCTGGATCCCAGCACCGAAACGAATGATGCTGGATCCGTACCGCGCATCCAGCGCACCCCGTCGGTGACTTGCCTGAAACAGAACCTGACCATCAACTTTGACCGTGAGGGCATCGCCAAAGACGCTGGACTTGAGTTTGTCCGGGCCACCATTGTCCCTGTGACCCGGTCCCTGGATTGCAACGCCACTCTGGCCTTCGATGGAAACCGGTACGCCCAGATTGCACCCCAGGTGGGTGGGATCGTGGCTTCGGTGGAAATGGACCTGGGCCAACAAGTGGAGCCGGGCGATGTGCTGGCCACCATCAATTCGCCGGCGTTCGGGGCGGCCAAGGCGGCTTTTCTCCAGGCCGAAGCTGCTGATAATCTCTGGCGGAAAAACTACGACCGGGAAAAGGACCTCATGGAACGCGGCGTGGCCACCGAGCGGGACCTTCTTGAAGCCGAAACCCGCCTGGCCGAAGGGCGCATTGCCTTGTCACGAGCCAGGCAGGCTTTGTTGGGACTGGGACTTTCGCCGGACCAGGTCGATGTGGTGCGCCGCACCTCAGACACGTCCAACCTGTATCCAGTGACTGCCTCGTTTTCCGGAGTGGTGGTGGGACGCCAGGCAGCCGTGGGTGAAGTGTTCGATTCCAGCAGGCCCTTGTTCACCGTGTCGGATATTTCCAACATGTGGGCCATTCTGGATATCTACGAATCCGACGCCCGGGAAGTGGCTGAAGGCCAGGCCGTGATCCTGGAAGTGGAGGGTCTGCCCGGCGAATCGTTTGGCGGGAAAATCACCTGGATCAGCTCGCAGCTGGATCCCCGCACCCGCACCCTGCAGGCCCGGGCCGTTCTTGACAACAGCAGCGGGCTACTGAAGGCAAACATGTTCGCCCGAGCCAGGGTCACGGTGCGCGACCGTCAGCCCACCCTGCTGGTGCCCCGCGAGGCCGTGCAGTGGGAAGGGTGTTGCAATGTCGTCTTTGTCAAAAAATCGGAGACCACTTATTTGCCGCGGAAGGTCACACTCGGTCCGGCGGACGGCGATGTGTATGAAGTAATTTCGGGCATTTCCGATGGCGATCTTGTAGTTACCCAAGGCAGCTTCCTGCTGAAGACAGAGATCCTGAAAAACAACATCGGAGCTGGTTGCTGTGAAGCCCAACCGGGCCAGGCGGAGAGGTAAAACCATGCTGGATGCAATTATTACCTGGTCCCTGCACCATCGTTTCCTTGTCCTGGCCCTGACGGGTTTGCTGGTCGGAACCGGACTGTACAACCTGCGCAGTCTTCCGGTGGACGCCTTTCCGGACACAACGCCAGTGCAAGTGCAGATCAACACCACGGCGCCGTCACTGTCGCCTTTGGAAATCGAACAGCAGATCACCTTCCCGGTGGAACGAGCCATCGCCGGTTTGCCTGATCTGACTGAGGTGCGTTCGTTGTCCAAGTTTGGACTTTCCCAGCTCACGGTGACTTTCGACGACGGCACCGACATCTACTTTGCCCGGCAGTTGATCATGGAAAGGCTGCAGACGGTGGAGATGCCCGAAGGCATCAACCGACCCGAGATGGGCCCGGTGGCTACCGGCCTGGGCGAGGTTTTCCACTACCTGCTGTCCAGCAAGACCCACAGCCTGCAGGAGCTGACAACGCTGCACGAGTGGGTGGTCAAGCCTCGCCTGCAGTCGGTTCCCGGAGTGGCCGAGGTCAACACCTGGGGTGGCGAGAGGAAGCAGTACCAGGTGCTGATCGATCCCGACCGAATGGTGAAATTCAATCTCAATCTGGACGACGTTTTCACCGCTCTTAGCCGGAACAACCTGAACGTGGGTGGTGGCTATATCGTCCAGGCGGGGGAACTGCATCTGGTGCAGGGTATCAGCCTGACCAGCGATTCGCGCCAGATCGGAAACATCGTCATCGAGGCCCACGACGGCGTGCCTATTCGAGTGCGCGATCTGGGTGAGGTGCGCGAAGGCCACGAAATCAGGCGCGGGGCGGCCACCGCTTCGGGCGAGGGCGAAGTGGTGTTGGGCCTGGGCTTCATGCTCATGGGCGAAAACAGTCATGAGGTGACCAGACTCATGCATGAGCGGTTGCTCGATATTGCTTCGGCGTTGCCCGAAGGGGTGGATGTGCGGCCGGTCTATGAGCGGACTGATCTGGTGGACAAGGTCCTCGAGACGGTCAAGGAGAACCTTTTCGAAGGGGCCATCCTGGTCATCGCCATCCTGTTCGTTTTTCTGGGCAATCTGCGGGCCGGGCTGATCGTGGCGGCGGCCATCCCCCTGTCGATGCTATTTGCGGTGCAGGGCATGCTCAAGTTCGGCATCGCCGGCAGCCTGATGAGTTTGGGAGCCATCGATTTCGGACTCATTGTGGACAGTTCGGTCATCATGGTGGAGAACAGTGTGCGCCGATTGAACGGGGCCGACGGCAAGAAGAGTGTTTTGGAGATAGTGAAGGCGGCGGCCCTGGAGGTGCGCAAACCCACCATGTATGGTGAGTTGATCATTGCCATCGTTTTTCTGCCTGTTCTGGCACTAGAAGGCATAGAAGGCAAGATGTTCCGGCCCATGGCTTTGACTTTGCTGTTTGCTCTGGCCGGTTCACTCATCCTGTCTCTTACCCTGATGCCAGTTCTGGCAAGCCTGGTGCTGAAGGTCGGGGGAAAAGAAGGCGACAATTTTCTGATGCGCGGATTGAAGCGCCTTTACCAACCCATAGTCCGTTTTGCTATTGAACGGCGGCGGTTGGTCATTGCCGGTACGCTGATGTTGCTGTTGGCCGGCGGGTTGTTGGCCACAACCATCGGGGCGGAGTTCATTCCGCGGTTGTCCGAGGGCAGCATCTG